>JBMFPP010000427.1:0-2644 GCA_049969055.1 Armatimonadota bacterium
CATTGTTGGTGGGAGTTTGAAAGCAATTGAGCGGATACGGTACTGCGTGGAAGCGGCGGGGTATGCGGTGGCGATTGCATCCGCGTCGGAGGAGGATTTAACCTCGGCACTGCGCGAGCGGGTTCCGGATGTTATTGTTGTGGACGGCACCTCGGTGGATGAAGGCCTAGGAGAGCTTCGGCGCAGATTGCGCCCGCGAAGGGGTTCCAAGGAGATTCCAACATTAGTGCTTATTGAGGAGGATGAGCTGGCTCGGCTCAATCCGGGCGACGGCTGGAGTGATTTCCTTGTGAAACCGCTGAGGGATGTGGAGCTTAAGACCCGTATCAAAAGGCTGCTTTGGGCGGCCGGGAAGGGGGAGGCCTCCGATATTATACGCGTTGAGGGGCTGGTTATAGATGTGCGAAACTACACGGTGACGATTGACGGGGTTCCTGTGGAGCTTACTTACAAGGAGTATCAGCTTCTGAAGTTTCTCGCCTCACATCCCGGGCGTGTCTTTACGCGCGACGACCTGCTGAACGAGGTTTGGGGTTACGATTACTACGGCGGTACGCGCACTGTTGATGTGCACATAAGGAGGATTCGCTCGAAATTGGGAAGTCCGTACGACTCGTTCATACAAACGGTGCACAACGTGGGCTACCGCTTTAAGTGAGGGCGGCGGGGCTCTGTTTTTACGCCCCCGCCCTCGGCTGCCTGGGTTTTCGTTCTGAGATTGGAGAGCGGTTTTGTGTTTTCTGCGCTAGCGGCGTGGAGAACCGGCCGCTTTTCAAGTTCGGGGGATGCAGGTCTTGACCTTGTATTTTTTTGTTGTTATTATACACGTGATGCATGAAATACATGATAAATCAAATTACCAAGAAACCATCTTCGAGTAGGAGGCGGCATGAGCGACAACGAATTTTGCTCTTTCGAGAAGAGCTTCTACGGGGCGGTTACGGTTGGGGAGCGCGGGCAGATAGTGATACCGTCTGAGGCGCGCAGGGAGTTCGGAATCTCAGCCGGAGACAAGCTTTTAGTGGTGGCTCATCCCGGAAAGGCCGGGATTTTGCTTTTGAAGATATCCGGTCTTGAGAAATTTGTTGAATACCTTCGGGAAACTTTGTCGCATGTGGAAAAGGTTGTGGAGCATGTAGGTAAGGAAGAGGCGGAGGCTGAGCGGTCGTGAAAAAGGGAAAAGTTTGGTTGTTAGTGCTTGCCTTGCTGTTTCTTTGGTCGTGTGAATGCATGGGTGAGCAAGGAACCTCTATGCGCGTCCTCACTTTGGATGAGGCACTTAAAATTGCTCTTGAGAGGAATCCTGGGTTGCAGGTTACCCAGGATAAGGCCGAAAAAGCCCAGCATAAGCTTGGTCAGGCCAGAGCCGCGCTCCTTCCTCAGTTGAGCGTAAGCGGGAGCTGGACTCAGCAGGGGCCTGTGAGCACTTTCACGATACCCACTCCGGAAGGGCCGAGGGAGATTACACTCGGGCAGTCTAGGTACCGCCGGGCGTCGATAAATCTTGCCCAGCCGCTGGATTTGGCGGGGCAGATACGCGCCTCTCGTCAGGCGGCAAGATTGGGTTTATCCACCGCGCTTGCCGATGTAGAGAGAGCGGCCAACAGCTTGGCTCTGGATGTTTACACCGCATACTATGGAGTGCTCAGGGCCAGAGAGAACGTTCGGGTGGCCCAGGATGCGGTTAACGCGGCTAAGGAACATCTGCGCATTGCCGAGGCTCAATACAAGGCCGGTACGGCTCCCCAGTTCGAGGTTATCAGGGCTTCGGTGCAGGTGGAGAATTTAAGGCAGAATCTTATACAAGCTCAAAATGCAGAAAGACTGGCGCTGGCGAACTTGGTGAACGTGCTTGGTTTGGAGCCCGGAAGCGAGATCGATGTGGTGTCGGCAGTACAGCCCTCGCAGGAGGAGTTGATGAAGGCTCCGGCGTACGAGGATGCATTGAAAGAGGCTTATTTGCGACGTCCGGAGGTGAAGCAGGCCGAAGAAGGAGTTCAGATAAGCCTGCAGATGGTTAAAGCCGCCAAAGCGCAGAGCCGCCCCGATGTTACCATCGTTGGAAACTACGTTTTCACGCCGGATGCAACGGGCTTTGTGGCGATTAAAGAATCGTGGGCGGTTACCGCCAATCTTACCATCCCTCTGGATTCTTCCGGCGCAATCCGCGCCAAAGTGAAAGAGGCATTGGCAGATCTGAAAGCGGCCGAGAATACTTTGTCGCAGGTGAAGCAGGGGATCGGTTTGGAGGTTAGAGCCGCCTTGCTTGATCTGCAGAACGCCGAGGAGAGGCGTAAGACCGCTGCAGCCAACGTGACCCAGGCTGAGGAAGCTTTGCGGATAGCCAGGGTTCGATTCCAGGCCGGCATGGCAACAGGGGTTGAAGTGACCGATGCAGAAGTGGCACTAACACAAGCTAAAACAAACCAGGTTAATGCGGAGTACGATTATCTTTTGGCGCAGGCGAAATTGGAGAAAGCGATTGGCAAACTTTTAGATAAGGTGCACGCTGTTCTGGAGGAGTATAAGAAATGAGCAGTGCTGATAATAACCTGACCGGTGGGCATTCTCTTTTCCGATCGGTGGTAGTACCGTTGGCAGCGGCTTTGTTGGTGGCCGGGGCTTTGTACGGGGCCGCTCGGGC
>JBMFPP010000428.1:0-2638 GCA_049969055.1 Armatimonadota bacterium
CTTCCAGCTCTTTCAGCCGAGCCTCAGAGGCCTGAACCATCTGCTTGAGCGAGGCGCGCTTCTCGGTGGCTTCCGAAGCCCGGCGCCTGGCTTGAATTAGGTTCGCATGGGCTTTTTGGAGGGCGGCCCCCTGTTCGGCGGCAAAGTTTTTGGCGCGCGCTGCGGCTTCTTCTGTTTTTGCCAGCTTCTGCGAAACAGTTTCGATGCTTTGGCGTAAGCTCTCTTCTTCATCAAGCGCGGATTTCAGGCGGTTTTCCAGCCTGCACAGCTCCTCCTGCAAGCGCCGGCGTTCTGCAACGGCGTTATCCAGTTGCTGGCGGACCAGCGCAAGTTCGCCCTCGACCTTTAAAAGGTTGCGGTGAGCGTCCTCGCCGGCGGTGCGCAGGTCATCTGCTTCTTTCTCCAAGGTCGTGACCGCTGTCTTAAGTCCTTGTTCTTCAGCGGCCGCAAGAGATAGTTGAGCGGTAAGCTGTTCGGCGTAAAGCTGTAGATCCGTGCGTTCAGCTAAGAGCTTGGCAAGCTCTTCGCGGCAGCGGCGGATCTCCGCGGTTAACAGTAGTGTTTCGAGGTGATGCAGGCGTGCGGTCAAGTCGTTGTACTTTGCGGCGATTTCCGCCTGAGCCGCAAGCGGGGGGATCTGAGCCTCCAGTTCCGCAATAATATCGGCTACACGAGTGAGATTCTGGCGGGTGATCTCGAGTTTTCGTTCCGCCTCTCTGCGCCTGTGGCGGTATTTTTTAATCCCCGCGGCCTCTTCGAAAAGCTGGCGGCGTTCTTCGCCGCGGGCGGAAAGCACTGCTTCTATTTGATTTTGGCCGATGATAGAGTAGGCATCGCGCCCGATGCCGGTGTCTAGGAACAGTTCGTAGATATCCCGCAGGCGGCACGGCGTGCGGTTTATGAGGAACTCAGATTCCCCCGAGCGGTATACGCGCCTGGTGATGGTAACTTCAGAAAAGTCTATGGGTAAGGTGCCCGACGAGTTGTCTAGGTAAAGAGTAACCTCCGCCATGCCCATCGGTCGGCGGCGGTCGGTGCCGGCGAAGATAACATCCTGCGAACCTTCGCCGCGTAGGTGGCGCACGTTCTGCTCACCAAGCGCCCACAGGATAGCATCGGAGATGTTGCTTTTGCCGCTACCGTTTGGCCCAACAACAGCAGTAATGCCGGGTTTGAACTCCAGTTCAGTCCGGTCGGCAAAGCTCTTGAACCCGAAGAGTTCCAGACGCTTTAGGTGCATAACGTCAGAGGGCTAAGATTTCACGTTGAATTCAGCCCAGCTCCAATTGGATGTATTGCCTTTTCCGTCGGTTGCGTAGGCGCCGATTCGCGTGGGGCCGGGTTTCGGCAGCCCGGGAAGGGTTACAATGCCGGTGTAAATACCATCTCCGGCCTTGTCGTCGGGAGCCACACCGTCGTCCAGCAGAGGAACCGGGTCAGATCCAAGGGTGTTTCTGGCGAACACGAGGAGACCTGTTGGGGCGTCCGCAGGAAGCTCTGCTTTCACCAATATAGAGGTCCCCGGTGGGCCTTCGGTTGGTTCCAGCCAAACTGCGGCCGGCGAGGGGATGCTTCCGCGGCGCACAATTGTGAGGTCCGCAGTTGCCACAAGGGATCCGCCCAAGCCGCTGACTTTCGCATCAGCCCTAAGTCGGACCTTGCCTTCGTTGGTTGCTACGAAGTCGATGTGATCTCCGCGGTCGATTACGAAGCCCCAAGCGGTTGGTGTATCGGAAGCGGGAGTTACACTCCAGTCTGCCCTTTGCACTTTTGTGGAGCCGGTTATCTTCTCGCCCTCGGCCCAGAATCTTCTTGGGTCACTGCCGATGACGATAGGGGATGCTGTATCACCCATTATTTGAAGGTCTTTGGAGGATCCGAAAGCCTCGCTGACGGCTTTGCTGGCTACCAGGCCGCAACCCGAGAGCGTTCCGCACAGAAGGGTAGCCGCAGTGATCGCGCATATGAATACCAAAGTGGGGCGCATTAGCACAGCTCAAATCTCCTCCCGTGAAACAGTCGGCAACGGCCGACAAAGCCATTATATTTGAGGGCAAGGGTATTTGCAAGCGTGTGCGAAGTATGGGACTAAGTTCCCTTTTGCCCGTAAGTTTTTTCATGCGAACCAAACCATTACTTAAGGCGTGGGCTGGGTTCTACAGTTCTTCCAAGTACGCCAGCTCAGAGCTTTCAGTCTCCGGCAGCTTTATGGTTAAGCCATCCTCCATCAGCTGTTTTCCAGACAGTGCTGTATCCGGGTTGGTTCTGTCTTCAAAGCGGATTCGGTACGTGCGGTTGGGGTTGAGGCCTTTTAGTTTCAGGGTGTGCGAATCCTCCTCCGTGGTGCCTCGAAACACGAAAACCACGCCTTTTTTCGAGACTGGATCGAAGTATTGAACGGCATCCCACCGCACCCCGTCCGGGCGGTCGGTGAGGTGGTATAGATTTGCGCGGTTGATCAGTGGGCGAATCCAGCGCTTGTACACCTGGAACTGCCTTTTGGCCGCGCGGTGCTGTTCTTCGGTCCACTGCGTGGTATCGCACATGATGGTGCACCATCCCATCATCCCACTGCGCAACATATAGACAAAATTGGCGAGCGTTCGCCCCGGATAGTGGCCGACGTAGGATTCTACCA
>JBMFPP010000429.1:0-2627 GCA_049969055.1 Armatimonadota bacterium
CCGTCTATTGACGGCAGGAACCCACCTTTCGACACAAACGCCTATCTTGCGTTGGCCGATGTTTCAAGCGTTAACAGCCAAAAACCGAAACTACGGCCCCGTCTTCGGCGAGGCAAACGCTTTAAAGGCTTAGCTCTTGGGACTCAGTATCATAGTCATGGTTCTGCCTTCGAGGGACGGAGGCTTTTCGACAACCGCAATATCTGCTGTATCTCGGGCTAATCGCTCCAAAGAATCTCTGCCGAATTCAGGGTGAGCGATTTCCCTGCTTCTGAAGATAACGGTTGCTTTTACCTTATCCCCCGCTTTCAAGAACCGTTTGACGTGCTCGAGTTTGAACTGATAGTCATGCTCATCTGTGCGGGGACGCATCCGAATACCTTTGATCTCGGTGGCCCGTTGTTTTTTGTGGGCCTCTTTCACCCGCTTGTTCGCTTCGTACTTATACTTGCCATAATCCATGATCCGACAAACAGGCGGATCAGCATTTGGAGCTATTTCGATAAGATCCAGGCCCACTTCACGAGCCCGCTCGAGAGCTTCCCGGGTTGGGACTATACCTATCTGGTTTCCATTCTCGTCGATTAGGCGCACTTCCCGCGCCCGGATTCTCTCGTTAATCCGAAGATCTTTGACCTGTTGTATCTGTATACCACCTCCAAACCTTAGGGCAGAACCGCCGTTCAAAGCCGCGGCAGCGCGGCTGTATCAAAAATATAGCAGGAACGTTCTACGTTGTCAATTCTTGAACAAGCTCTTGAATGAATGCTTCCACCTCCATCGAACCGATATCTCCGCGGCTTCTGGAGCGAACGGATACAGTGTTCGAGGAGACTTCGCGGTCGCCTATAATCAGCATGTAGGGTATTTTTTGGAGCTGAGCATCTCGGATCTTAAAGCCGGTTTTTTCGTTGCGCGCATCTACTTCGGCGCGGAAGCCGCGTTCTTTAAGCTTTTGACACACGCTTTCCGCAAATTCATAATGGCGGTCGGCGATGGGAAGCAGGCGCACCTGAACCGGAGCGAGCCAGAGAGGGAAAGCCCCAGCGTAGTGTTCTATCAGCACGCCGAAGAAGCGTTCCAGAGAGCCGAGCAGTGCTCTGTGGATCATAATCGGGCGGTAGAGCTGGCCGTCTTGCCCAACGTATGAAATGTCGAAGCGCTCCGGTTCGTTGAAGTCGAGCTGGATTGTACTGCACTGCCACACGCGGCCCAACGCGTCCTTGATCTTGATGTCGATTTTGGGACCGTAGAACGCGCCGCCGCCCTCATCGACGCTGTATTCCAGGCCTTTGTTTTCCAGGGCCGTTCTTAGGGCTTCTGTTGCTTCGTTCCAGATCTCCGGAGTGCCCACATACTTTTCCGGCATAGTGGCCAGGTAGATGTCGTACTCGGAGAAGCCGAAGCGCGACAGCATGGCGATAACGAAGTCCAGAACCCGAATGATCTCATCCTGCATCTGGTCGCGGCGGCAGATGATGTGGGCGTCGTCCTGGGTGAAGCCGCGGACCCGCACGAGGCCGTGAAGGGTGCCGCTTCGTTCGTATCTGTAGACAGTTCCGAGTTCGGCCCATCGGATTGGCAGTTCGCGGTAACTGCGGACCTTAGTTTTGTATATGAGCAGGTGGAACGGACAGTTCATAGGTTTGATGCGGTACGGCATCCCTTCCACTTCCATGGGGCCGTACATGGATTCCGAGAAGAAGTCGAGGTGGCCGCTGGTTGCCCACAATCCCTCGCGGGCTATATGCGGGGTATAGACTAATTCGTAGCCGCCTTTGAGGTGCTGATCGCGCCAATAGTCTTCGATAATTTTGCGGATGAGCGCTCCCTTCGGGTGCCAGAAGACCAACCCCGGTCCCGCCTCTTCGTGGAAGGAGAAGAGGTCGAGGTCCTTGCCGAGTTTGCGGTGGTCGCGTTTTTCAGCTTCTTCAAGCCTTTGGATGTGCTGGTCCAGCTCTTCTTGAGTGAAGTAGGCGGTGCCGTATATTCTGCTGAGCATTGGGCGGCGTTCGTCGCCGCGCCAGTATGCCCCTGCCACATGGGTGAGTTTGAAGACCTTTACGTGTCCCGTGCTTGGGACGTGCGGCCCGGTGCACCAGTCCACGAAGCCGTTGTGTGTGTAAGTTGAGTGCACTTCGTCGGGTGATGTTTCTTGGATAAGTTCTACCTTCAGCGGCTCATCGGCTTCTTGGAAAAGGCGAAGGGCCTCTTCCTTTGTCATCTCTGTGCGTATGAAGGGATAGTCTTGGGCCACTATCTCCCTCATCCGCTCTTCGATTTTGGGCAGGTCGTCCTGAGTAAACGGCTTTGGGGTGAGGAAATCGTAGTAGAAGCCGTCATCGATGGCCGGACCTATGCCCAGTTTCACCTCTGGGAAAAGGTCTTTTACTGCAGAGGCCAGTATATGCGCCGCACTGTGGCGGAGCGTGGAAAGCGGGTAATCTTTGCTCATAGGTCAACCACGGTGAAATGAAACCTCTCATCTAATGATGAAAGGCTGTAAGGAAACTTGCGAATTAAAAATGGTGGGCGGTACAGGATTTGAACCTGTGACCTCTTCCGTGTTGAGCACAGGCGTGACGCCTGCGGCAAAAGGAAGGCTCCGTCGGAAAAAGCTGTGCTTT
>JBMFPP010000430.1:0-2599 GCA_049969055.1 Armatimonadota bacterium
GAAAGGGCAGTCAAGCGGCTCCATAAAAACGCGCCCTGCCAGGTTGATAACGGCGATCTCGCGCTCTTCCGCTTGAAAGAACCCGATTCCACTGCCCGGCGCGCCGTCGGGATAATTGGCAGGACGCAGTAGTCTCGGCTCGTTGCCGAGGAAGGGAATTATCTCCTTCTTTGCAAACACATGGTTGCCGGATGTGAGGCAGTCTACTCCCGACTCCAAAAGCTCTTTTGCCGTGTCGGGCGTTACGCCAAGCCCTCCGGCGGCATTTTCACAGTTGGCCACCACAAAGGAAGCACCATACTGCTGACGCAGGATCGGCACCAGCTCGCGCACAGCACGCCGCCCGGGCCGGCCCACAACATCGCCTATGAACAGTATCCGCATTCCGAAATTCTTCCTTGGTAGTGCTTACTTAGCGATCTCAACGGCACGTGTTTCCCGGATAACTGTAACTCGTATTTGGCCGGGATATTCAAGCTCTTCTTCTATCTTTCTGGCGGCCTCTCGCGCAAGTCTAGCAGCCTCCAGATCGTCCACCAGCTCCGGCTTCACCATCACCCGGATTTCACGGCCGGCCTGCATTGCGTAGCATTTATCCACTCCCGGCAGGGAATCGACAATAGCCTCTAGTTTCTGTAGGCGCTTAATGTAATTTTCCAGCACGTCGCGCCTTGCTCCCGGCCGCGCGGCAGAGATCGTATCGGCACACTGAACAAGTATGGCCTCTATAGTTTCCGGCTCTTTACCGTTCTCAGGGTGGTGCATCTCTATTGCGTGCACAACATCTTCGCTTTCGCCGTACCGTCTGGCCAAATCAGCACTTATAACGTGGTGCGCTCCTTCCACTTCGAAATCAACCGCTTTGCCGATGTCGTGAAGCAAACCGGCTCGCTTAGCCACGGCAATGTTCGCGCCAAGCTCGGCGGCCATAACTCCTGCCAGGTGGGATACCTCCACCGAGTGGTCCAGCACATTTTGGCTGTAAGACGTTCGGAATTTCAGCTTGCCCAGTATTGTTACAAGCTCCGGATGCAGCCCGGTAACGCCGGTTTGGAAAACTGCCTGCTCTCCCGCTTGGCGGATGGCCTCATCAACCTCCTGCTTGGCCCTCGCTACAGCCTCCTCGATGCGTGCTGGGTGGATTCTGCCGTCCGCAATCAAGTTGTTGAGGGCGATTCTTGCAACCTCGCGCCTTACCGGATCGAACGCCGAGAGAACCACTGCCTCGGGAGTATCGTCGATAATCAGCTCAACGCCGGTGAGGGTTTCAAAGGTTCTGATGTTCCTCCCCTCGCGGCCGATAATTCGGCCTTTCATCTCGTCATTTGGGAGGGCCACAGTTGAAACCGTGGTCTGCACCACCTGGTCCACAGCACACCGTTGGATAGCCTGAGCCAAGATGCTTCGCGCGCGGCGGTCGGCTTCCAAACGAAGATCTTCCTCCACCTGCTTTATGCGTTTGGCAAACTCCTTCTGAAGCTCTTGGTCCAGCTGGCTAAGCAAAGCGGCTTTGGCTTCTTCGGAGGTTAGTCCGCTTATGCGCTCCAGCTCTTTGCGCTGCTCCTGAAGCAGTCGCGAAATCTCCTCCTTCGCTTTGGAAAGCTCCTGCTCTCTGCTGGATACCAGCTTCTCCCTCTTCTCCAGGTTTTCAAGGCGCCGTTCCAGGGTCTCCTCTCGCTGAGACAATCTGCGCTCAAGCTTTTGTATCTCAAGCCGCTTCTCGCGGATCTCCCGCTCCATTTCCGACCGAAGCCGCTGGATCTCCTCGCGCGCTTCCAGAAGCATCTCTTTGCGGCGCGTTTCTATTTCGCGGTGAGCATCTTCCTTGAACTTTATGGCGTCTGCAAACGCCTGGCGGGCCGTTGCCATGGACCTTTGGTAGAGGAATGCTATTGCACCAACAGCCAGTACGAGGAGAATGATGGATACATATACGTACGTGTAGCCCATAAGCCAACCTTTCTCACCTTCAAGCAAAGGAGAGAAACGTTGGGCGCGCAGGCAGACCAGAGGAGGAGAACAATCGGCTACTGCTGGGAAGCAACAACCTGATACACTGCCTAACTTCGCACAGCGCTAAGGCTGTTCGGGGTCTATGCTGTTCCAGTAGCCTTCATCCGCAAGCGTATTTATCACATCAAGTATCACTTCCCAATCAAACCCCCGACGCCTGAGAAATGCAATGATGCTTTCTCGGGCGGCTTCCCTTTCCTTATATTGCAAGCGCTCCAAGCGGCGGCGCGCCGCGTTGAGCGCGGATATGCGTTCATCCTCTGGCTGTAGCTGAGAGATAGTGTCATCCACCACATCGGCTGCGACGCCCTTGCGTTTCAGCTCCCACTTAATCAGTCTTTTGCCGGCCGGTTTAGACTCCGTTCTCCACTGCATCCAGGCATCTGCGAAGGCTCTGTCGTTTATCAAGCCCGACCGGACGAAGTCGTTCACCACAGTATCGATAACCGCGTCGTCGTAACCCTTAGACGCGAGCTTGTCGCGAATCTCTTTCTCGGTCCTTTGCCGGTAAGACAGCAGGTTGTAAGCGTACGCCTTCGCTTTGCGCACTGTTTCTTCGGCAACTATGCGCTCCAGCAGTTCGCGG
>JBMFPP010000431.1:0-2596 GCA_049969055.1 Armatimonadota bacterium
GCAGTTCCGTGAAGTCTCGATACACGAGGACTCCGGCTATGATTCGGCCTTCGGAGTCTCTGATGGGGCCGGCGTTGCACAGGATATTGATGCGCTTGCCATCGCGCGTGGGTATAAGATATTCTTCGCCCTCAACAACCTCTCCACTGCTTATAGCCCTAACCAACGGCAGTTCTTCCTCAGGCACTTCGCGGCCGTCCGGGTACCGCACATCAAACGCACGGCGCCGCTGTTGAACCGACATCGCCAAAAGCTCTTGGGCTGAACAGCCTATCATGGCCGCCGCGGCTTGGCTTGTCATTATGAGATTGCCATCGGGAGCGCTTGCAACCAAAACGCCTTCGGGTATGTATTCCATAAGGGCTTGAAGGAGGCGGCTGCCTTCCTCTGCTTTTTGAAGGGCCGAGGTAAGTTCACGCTCGCGGTCTTTAAGCGCCGTAATGTCCGCCAAGACCACCACGGTTCCCGTGGTTCTTCCAGCAGAATCGAACACCGGTGTTATGCTGGTGAGCGCCGTAATGGTGGTTCCGTCGGAGCGCTGTATTAAATGCTCAACAGGGCCAAATGCGCGGCCGGATTGGAGCACCTTCAAAATCCGGTGAAAACCGGAGTAGCTTTCTCCCTTGTAGCCGCGAAAAGCGAACGAGGATGAAGCACCGCAGCTTGGGTTTTGGCCCGTTGGATCTTCCCCCAGCATAGACACGGCAGTGCTGTTGGAAAGGATTATAATCCCTTCCGCATCCGAAAGAATGATGCCAACTGGAATCGTGTTAATTGCGGCCTGCAGAAAAGCCCTGGCCCTATCGGCCTCAGCGGCTACTTCGACCCGCGCCAATTCGGCGCGCTTGCGCTCGGCGATTTCGGCGCGCAGGGCTTCGTTTGCGCTTCTGAGGGCGCGCGTTCGCTCTTCAACCCTCTTTTCCAACTCTGCGGCCAAGCGCTTTGCCTGTTCCTCCGCATGCTGGCGCTCGATGGCAAGAGATATGGCTCCAGCCGCGGCACGCAGTAGGTCGATTTCCGGAGGTTCCCACTCGCGCTCCTCAGCGCAGTTGTCGAACCCGATAAACCCGAAAGGCTCACCGTTTACGAAGAGGGGGATTAGAAGGATGGTGAGTATGCCCTGAGGTTCCAGAACGGCGCGAACAAAATCCGGTAGGTTTCTAACTATGCCTGTTAAAATTTCGCCTTTAAGCAGACGAGCGGCGTAGTCATCATAGGGGTAATTTTGGAGAAGAGGGTTGTCTATCTCCGGCTTCACGCCCTTGGCGCACCACTCGGCTTTTTGGCTCATGAGCACGCGCCCGCTTTCGTCGCGGTGGTTTTCGAAGACGTAAACGCGGCTTGCGCCTGATACAATTCCAAGCGGTTCCAGTACGTCTTTGTAGCACCTTCCCTCGCCTTTGAAAGCCAGCAGGCGGTGCTGAACCTCGTCCAGCGCTGATAGGTATTGTTCTCGCTTAGACGTCCAACTGCTGTATGGATGTCGTCTTGCATCTTCGGTTCTAAGTGGGGATAGTTCCTGGCACATAAAAGTTCCCGAAAAAACGATGCGGCTTTGAATTGGGGGTTACCAAAGCAGCTGAGTCTCCCTCCGCGTGACCATAATAACACTCAGACGGGAATGCTGTCAAAGAAAAATGCTGCGGTGGTGCGCGGTGGTTTATGCCGTCTGTGAGATGTATCAAACTTTCGGTAACCGGAGGGGGAATGAAGAGAAACCTGAGAGGCGGCCGGAAAAGTGAAGCCGGGTTGGCACAACTGTGGGAAGGAAGCAACATGCCGCTCGGCGAAAAAGAAAGAAAATTTCTTTTGCCTCAGGGGGCTTGTATGAGCACAGGAAAATCGCTGGTGTGTTCAACTGCTGTTTGGAAGGACGGCCGAAAAGAGCTCGTGCAGTTTGCTTTGCTTACGGCTGCCTCCTTGCTGTTAACGCTGACAACCACCGCGCCAACCGCCGCGGCGCGCCCTGAAGTCATTTCAATGTTCGGCGGGCACACTGATGCGGCAGCCTCTGTTGCATTTTCGCCGGACGGGCAGACGATCGCCTCCGCCAGCGCAGACAAAACCGTCAAGCTCTGGCGAGCATCAAACGGACAGTTACTGGCCACCCTTGTCCATGCTCTTGAAGCAAACTGCGTTGCGTTCGCCCCTGACGGACAAACGGTTGCCTCTTGTAGTTATAACAGGATCAGCCTTTGGAAGGTTTCCGATGGGACGCCGCTTTTCACTCTAACTGACCATTTTGGGACCGTCAACACCGTTGCCTTCTCGTCTAACGGACAAACGATCGCTTCCGGTGGTTACGACAAGACCGTTAGGTTGTGGAGGGCTTCGGATGGGAAACCGCTTGCCACTCTCTCGGGGCATACTTCCTCCGTAAACTCGGCGGCTTTCTCACCGGACAATCAGATGGTTGCCTCCGCCGGGGCAGACAAAACCATCAAGCTTTGGAGGGTTTCGGACGGCCAGCTGATCAGCACGCTCACGGGTCATACTTTAAGCGTCAATTCTGTTGCTTTTGCACCGGATGGCCAAACAATAGCCTCCGCCGGGGCAGACAAAACCATCAAGCTTTGGAGGGTTTCGGACGGCCAGC
>JBMFPP010000432.1:0-2555 GCA_049969055.1 Armatimonadota bacterium
CTGCTTACGGCGCTGGACGTTCTAAAACTCCTCAAGGAAAGCATCCAGAGCGGCACAGAAACCAGCGACAGCCCTGTTGCCGCCGCGGTGGAAGCCGTCCGCGCGGTCGGATACCGCGAAGAAGCGGCATCCGCACCTCCCGCCGAGCCCCCAAATGCCCAACCGACTGTCCCCCCAAAAATCCCGCGCGCCGGAAAGGCGTTCCGCGTTCGCGTTGAGTTTTCGGAGGACTGCCAAATGCCCTCCGTGCGGGCCTTTATGGTGCTTAGGGAGATAGACTCCGTGGGCACCGTCCTCCACAGCTCTCCCTCCAAACAGGACATAGAAGCTGGCAGGGGCAGTAAGAAGCTGGAATGCATCGTTGAAACCGACCGAGATGAATCTGCCGTTCGTGAGGCGGCCGGCAAAGTGTTTGAAGTTGACAAAGTGGATGTGGAACCTATAGAACTCGCGGACGAAAGCTCACCAACTCCGGTAGATGCATTCGCACTCCTAAACGAGCTGGCCCTGCTGATCACCCAAACGGACTCAAACGCACCAGACGGCTTGACCAAGCTAACAGAGCGCTTGGACGCCGCCGCAGTATCAAATCTGCCGCCGATAGTGAAAGAATTTTTGACACAGGCGGCGGATAAACTGCATAAAGCCGGCACCGACCCCAACGCCATTGACCACGCCCTGGTTGACGCCGGCAGACTCATCGAGGCTGCCATGACCGCTATCGAGGACGCCATGCTGGCCCCGGGAGAGCAGAACCGCCCCGAAGACGAAATCGCTTTTGATGAAAAGCGTGCGGCAGAGTATGTTTCGGCCAGCTTCGACTTGGTCCGCGAGACAGAAGAAGCGGTTTTGGCACTGCAAACTGACCCCGCCAACCAGGCACTCCTAAACAAACTGCTGAATACTGCCTCAGCCAACAAAGAACTGGCCGCCCAATACGGCGCCGAGTACGCGCGCCTGCTCATGGAGACTACAGAAAGCTTGCTCAAACATGCTCTTACCAGCAGACCCTCCTGCCCTGCCGACTGCACGAACTGCGCTAAGGCCCTGCTGAATTCCTGCGATATGCTCCGAGCACTGCTTTCGGCCTACTCGGACTTCGCCGGAGGAGAGCCTCTGGCAAAGCCGACGGGTTTCGATGATTTGATCGCAAAGCTGTCCAAACCGGCCTCCGTGTGCACCGAAACCGAGGAAGACCCCAAACCTTGGTTCAGGGTGGGGGATATTTTGGTCTCCCAAGGGAGGAGCGACCGCGATGATCTGGCCTTAGCGGCTGTGGATCAGGGCAGTAAGCCGATAGGGGTAGCCGCTGTGAGGTCAGAAGCCGCTTCTCTGAAGGACGTTGGAGATGCGCTCCGAATCCAGCAGAAGCTCAAATCCGGCGACTCCGGCGCCGAAGCTTTCGTCCGCGTGCGCACAGACCGCCTGGACCGCCTGATCGACACCGTCGGCGAGCTGGTTATTGCCCAATCCATGGTGGCGCAGGATCAAACGGTTCTGGAACCCGGCAACCACGAGCTTTTGCGCAAGGTAACGCACACCAGCAAAATCGTGCGCGAACTGCAGGACCTCGCAATGTCTATGCGCATGGTACCGCTGAAGATGTCTTTCCAGAAAATGGCTCGCGTGGTGCGGGATTTGGCCCAGAAGAGCGGCAAGTCCGCCAGACTGGTAACACAAGGTGAAGATACTGAAATCGACCGCAACATGGTGGAGGTGATAAACGATCCCCTCCTGCATCTTGTACGCAACGCTGTCGACCATGGTTTAGAAACTCCGGAAGAGCGCGAAAAAGCTGGGAAGCCGCCAACCGGAACTGTGCTCTTATCAGCTTACCATGCCGGCGGCAGCGTGATAATCGAGGTTCAAGATGATGGCAGGGGGCTGAACCGCGAGAGAATCCTCCAAAAAGCGATCTCCAAAGGGCTTATCGAATCGGACAAAGGGATGTCCGACGCTGACATTTTCAACCTGATCTTCGAGCCCGGCTTCTCCACAGCCGAGAAGGTAACCGATGTATCGGGCCGCGGCGTTGGCTTGGATGTTGTCAAAGCTGGAGTGGAAGCCCTGCGCGGCCGTGTTACGGTGGAATCCGAGCCGGGCAAAGGCTGTACATTCCGTCTTCGCCTGCCGCTGACCATGGCAATCACAGATGGTATGCTGGTGCGCGTTGGCAGTCAAAGGTACATCATTCCAACCGTGAACATCCACATGAGCCTGAAGCCGAATCCGGAAGACCTGCACACTGTTTCCGGCCGCGGCGAAATGCTCAAACTGCGGGATGAGCTTCTGCCCATCTTCAGACTGCACCGCATCTTCGAGGTGCCAAACGCAGTTGAGGAGCTTAAAGACGGCTTGCTGGTGATTGTGGACGACGGCTCCGGCCGGTATGCCCTGCTGGTGGACGAACTTCTGGGTCAACAGCAGGTGGTGGCGAAAGCGCTCGGCGAAGGATTGGGCAAAATCCCAGGTATATCCGGCGGCGCCATACTGGGAGACGGCCGCGTAGGCCTGATTATAGACACCCAGGGTGTTGCCGCCCTTGCTCGAGATTC
>JBMFPP010000433.1:0-1145 GCA_049969055.1 Armatimonadota bacterium
AAGATGATAAAGGTATAGCGGTCTTTCCAAAAGACCAGATCGCTGTACCCGAGTGCCGCGCGGTTACCCAGCCGGATGATGCGGCTTTCCGGCTCCCGCTTCATACTGTAAAGGCCGAATGCATCCGCCGAGGTGCCCATATCGTACACCTCCACAGTGATCTTCACGTCGGCAGGTCCGGCGTAGTTGAATACTTTCAACGATCGGTAGCGGCAGGCTTTGGGGATTTCTCCGGCACCGTTCATGTAATCGAATATCTGGTCACCGGAGATACTGCGGACTTGGCCTACCTGCCTCCACCCCGGTGGAGCAGTTGGTTGTGCGAAGTTGGCAGGGCGGCCCTCGGCTTTTGCGAAGACCGCAGCCGCCAAAACAACCGCAAGAAGGGCGCAAGCGGCTGAAGCTTTCAGCAGTTGGTATCCATTCGTTTTACACGCGACGTTGCTCATTCTGCTTAGAAAAAACACCATGCTGTTAAACGCGGGGCTAGAAACCGTCTGGGTCCCACCACGGCTGGAGTTTGGACTGGTAAGCCGCTAAAACAGGCATTAGCTCTTCCATGGACATACACACTGGACGGAACATGGTACCGTAGGAGCAGGTGGTGGAAAGCTCTCCCATCTCCCTGAGAATATCCACCCAGCCGGGCAGTAGAGGGATCTCTCCTTCGAAGCGGTTTTTGTTCAGGCGCAGACACAGCTCCCCGATTACGTGAAGCAGATCGGAGTCGTATTTGGGCTCTGTCGAAGCCACCTCGAGAATGCGGAGTTTGTCTTCCTCGGCTTTGACAAGCAGATAGCCTACCGGCGAGTTGCTTTCCGTAACCAAGTAAAGGGTACCGGCCTCACGTGCCCGGCGGTACCACCACCCGCGGAAGTAACCCTCGTTCCGCATAAAAGGCACAGGCAGGCGGTTTTGAAACTCGCCGTACAGCTTCTGAACAACCTCCGGAAACGAGTCCCAATGAACTTCCTCCAGGCGAAGCGGTGAAGGAGTCAGGCTTCCCGGGCGCAGTACAACCGATGGGTGCATTGTGGGGATGGTGAACCATCCGTGCCTGGCATAGTGGCGGTTGATACCGGTGCCCAGTGTTGAGAAAGCAACGTTGTGCCTCTCCATAACACCCAAAGCCCTTTCTAAAAGCT
>JBMFPP010000433.1:1155-2552 GCA_049969055.1 Armatimonadota bacterium
GACGAAAAGCCGCGCCTTCTATACTGTTCCAGCGTAACTACGTTGGCAATTCCTCCCATCCAAACCGTTTCGCCGTTAACCCGAACCGGGCGCCTGCAGATGTGCACTGCGGAAACCATTGCACCGTTCACATAGGTGGCCAAACTGCAGTCCGACGCATACCATGGGTCGTGGTAATAGTAGTTTTCGAAGTAGGATCTGCCGTCCCATCCGAAGACCTTTATCCAAAGCCTTATAGCTTCCTCAAACCGGTCGGGTGTTATCTCGAAGTACTCGACAGCCTCTCTCATGCGGAAACTTCACCCTTTCCATCGGCATTGCGATTCCCTGAACACACTCCGATCGCTTGCCCCAACATCTCTCGGAGGCGAACGGCGTTTTTCACTGCGTAAGCGTTGGCATCGTTGTCGAAGTAAACGAAAACGTCCAATCCGTTCTGCTGCCAGCAAGAGATTTTCTTGGCCCACTCTGCAAGCTCTTCCTCCGAGTACTCGGATGCATAAAGGGCTTTGTGCCCGTGCAGGCGCACATACACGAAGTCGGAAGTAACCTCCTCAGTGTACGGGTAAAGTGTTGCGGCTTCCCCAGTTTGCCCTGGAGACCTCGGCTTGGTTACCGGAGTATCAGCTACGCACAGTGCCACGCCTGCGTTCCTGAGCATAGCAACAGCCTCCTCGGCAACCCAAGACGGATGGCGCACCTCCAGTGCATACCTAAATCCTGCAGGAAGCGCGCTTAGGAGATTGCTCAAGCGTTCGCAGGAAAAAGTGAGGTTCGGAGGCAGCTGCCACAGGATGGGACCAAGATGCTCTCGCAGGCGAGATGCTCTGGCGGTGAACTCTTTTACGGCATCGCCGATGTCTTGCAGTTTTCTTATGTGCGTTACGAACCGGCTTCCCTTCACGGCGAAAAGAAAGCCCTCCGGGGCGGCCTGATGCCAGGCGTCGAAAACTGTTTCCTTAGGCATACGGTAGAAAGTGCTGTTGATCTCAACAGTGTCGAAGTGCTGTAAGTAAAAGGCCAACCAGCGCTTCTGCGGCAGTTCCTTCGGGTAGAACCGCCCGCGCCAGTGAATATACTGCCATCCAGAAGTGCCGATGCGAAGCTGGGGCATGGTTACCTCAGTAGCGCTCTCGATTGTAAGGTTTAGGACCAGCTACAGCTTCGTCGAGTTGCGGCAGAAGGTCCGCGCAGTCGGCATCCAGCGCTCCCACGCTGTGGAGTGCTGTGGCTGAATACGTCCCTAAGAACCACTGAGCCAGAGACATCGTGGTGAAGCGAACCTCCGGAAGAAAAGAGGCCTTGGGTTTGGAAACGCAAGCGCTTCCGCCGTCCAGTTCGAAGTCGAAGGCCGACTCACTGCCATCAACCGGGTCTGCCACCACCATTCTAACGGC
>JBMFPP010000434.1:0-2550 GCA_049969055.1 Armatimonadota bacterium
GGCTGATAGACTGCGCAGGTGATGTGCCCGAGCGTATTGCCCAAGTGCAGAAGCGCGGCGAGCTCGGCCGCGTGGAGTGCGTGTGGATTACCCACTACCATGACGACCATGTGGAGTCCGTGAACCGACTTCGTGAAGAGCAGAGGTGTTTGGTTGCGGCGCATGAAAGCATGGCGGATATCCTTCGGCGCCCGTACGCGTATTGGATGCCGTGTTTACATCCTGAGCCCATACAGGTTGATCGGGTGACCCGCGATGGTGAGTCGTGGATTTGGAAGGGGTTTAAACTTACAGCCTGTACCTTTCCTGGGCAGACAATATACGATGCGGCTTTACTGGTGGAAAAGGACGGGCAGAGAGTGCTGTTTGTGGGAGACTCGCTTACGCCGGGTGGTTTGGATGATTACTGCATACATAACAGAAACCTGCTGGGCGAAGGCAAAGGATACGATCGGTGTTTATCGCTTTTGGAGAAGCTTGGTCCAGAAGGGTTGTTGTTGGTGAATGAGCATGTTGAGGGGGCTTTCAGCTTCGACACTAGTGCAGTGGCGGCGTTGAAAGCCGAACTTCGCCGCCGCACCGAACTGTTGAGGCAACTGCTTCCGTGGGATGATCCGAACTACGGTGTGGATCCGCTTTGGGTTCGTTGTGATCCGTACCATCAAGAGGCAAAACATGGGTCCACGGTGTCTTGGGATGTGGTAGTGACAAACCATTCGCGCACGCGGCGGTTGGCGGTGGTGGATGCGGTTTTGCCTTTTGGGTGGCAGGCTGTTTCTTCTTCCGGGAGGGTTTGGATCCCTCCCGGGAAGGAGGGGCGGGTGAGGCTGAGCGCGAAGGCCCCCTCCGATTTCGGGGCAGGGCGGTGGGTGATCGGCTTCGACGTTCGGTACGGCGGACGATTCCTGAGCGAAGCGGCGGAATCTCTTGTTGATATCAGCGGGTGAGTTTGGGTGGATATAAGAGCGTTTGTCCTGAGAACAGTGGTAGTAATGCTCGGTGTTATTTCGACAGCCTCGACGGTTGAAAAGGGCGAAAATTTTGTATATCCAGGGAAGCATTGGTGCTACAGGGCGCCGAAAGAGATTGGGATGGATGCTTCGAAGCTGGACGCACTGCGCGCATTGGTCGGCGGCCGCGGCTGTGTTGTTAGGAACGGGTTTTTATGCTATGCCTGGGGCGACCAGTCGAAAAGCGAAGACGTAGCATCTGCAGTGAAGCCGGTGATCAGCACGCTTATGCTGATAGCGGTTCAAGAAGGCAGACTGCGGAGTGTGGATTCCCACGTATCCGAGTTCGAGCCGAGGCTTTGCGGGATAAACGGTGGGAAAGACGCGGGAATTACATGGCGGCATTTGGCGTCGATGACGTCCGGTTACGGGCTTTCGGAACGGCCCGGGGAGGCGTGGGCTTACAACGACTGCGCAATAGCACTGTTTTACGATGTTTTGATGCAGAAGGTTTTCAAGCAGGACGGCGACGAAGTTTTGAAAAGCCGGCTGGGCAGAATTCTTCGTTTTGAGGACCGGTACACCTTTTATGCCTTCGGTCCGAACGACAGACCCGGCAGGCTGTCGATTTCTGTAAGGGATTTCGCAAGGTTTGGCTATCTCTTCCTGCGCGGAGGGAAGTGGGAGCAGAAACAAGTTTTAGCTCCCGGTCTGGTTCGCATGGCACTGTCGAGCGCGGTTCCGGCGTCAACACCGAGGACCAGCGGCCGCGAGGCCGAAATGCTTCCAAACCAGCGTTCCATCGGCGGTGGAAAGGATCAAACGCCGACCGGACCTGGGTATTATTCGTTTAACTGGTGGTTAAACGGGCTTGATGCGTTGGGTAGAAGATTGTTTGTTGATGCTCCTCCTGACACCTTTGTTGCTTCGGGTCACGGTGGCAAGCGCTGTGTTTGGGTGATCCCAAGCTTAGGCATTGTGGTCTCGTGGAACGACGCAGACGTTGAAGACCACGATAAAAGCCCAGGAAACCCCGGCACAAAATGCAACAGAGCGATCCGCCTGGTTGTTGAAGCCGCTAGATCGGGCGGCTAGCGTGAGAACCGGGGCTGTTTTTCTACTCGCCGCCGTTCTGAACGCCCGACCGGAACGGTGAACCCGGATACGGATGCCACTCAAGCTTTGGGAGCATCTCCAAAGGGACCCACTTCGAGTGCCCATCCACGAAGGTTATGGTTACACCGCCGCTGTGACGGTTCAGCCCTATGCGGCCCATGCCGCTGTCCTGACCCCAGATTCGGTCTTTGGGAAGCGGCTCTCCCTTTTCAGGCCAAGAGTCTATCCAAAGGCCGTCAAGATCAAAGGGGGTTTCGGACGGTGTTTTGAACTCGGTCTCCCCGTAGCCGTAGGTCCAGCCGTTGTGGCAGTAAGAACCGGACTCCTCGGCTTTCCACGGCCCGCCCCAAATGACGTGCCATCCGGTGTAGGCGCTTCCCCACTCCGGGCTCACCTTGCCGCCAACGCCGGAGGTGCTGGGGCACCAATAGACCGAGGTTTCGCTTTTTGGATCGAACTTTATATAGGGCTTCAACGCGGTGGG
>JBMFPP010000435.1:0-2535 GCA_049969055.1 Armatimonadota bacterium
GGCCAATGCCACAGCCGGACGCCTAACGCTGACGGCCGCCAGCAGAATAATCAGAATCGCGGCGCTTAAGAGCTGTAGATCAACCAAAATTCCAAGCGTGCCCACTGCAGCCGCGGCCGCCAAAGCCCACCGCGGCACAGCAGTGGATGAGTTTGCCAAGTCTCTCGCTCCATGTGGTTTTTGCAGGCTGTGTATCCTCATGGTTTTTCAGGAGCCCTTGGTGTCAGCACAAACTGCCCCAGGGCATATCTGCGCGGGCATTTGGGATAAGACAGCGCCTGTTCCCGCGCGGCTTCGTTCCAAGGCCCGTCCGGTTGCTTGGTGAAGAACCTCGATCGGATTTCAGTCCATCCATCGAGCAAAAGCGGGAGTCTTGAACAGCCGTACACCCTGTGCCAAGGGTGGAACACCCAATCCTCACCCACGGGGATTGTAAGCAGCAGAACGCCACCGTCGGCCAAAAGCCGTTTTACCTTTCGCATGGCTTTTAGGTCGCCGTCCGGGTCGGATTCTTTCACGCCGAATCTTCCCGCCAGGCCAATGTGCTCAACCACTGAACAAAGTACTACAACATCGAAAGATGCTTCCGGTAGTTCTAAGGAATTGAAATCGCCCCTTATAAAAGTAAGCCCGTTAAGCCGATAAGGCAGTTCTTCCAAATCCACCCCTGTCACCGTATTGCCCATGGCAACCATGGTTGGTGTTATTGGAGAATAACAGCACCCGATATCAAGACAGCGCTTCGGCGGTGGAGGTAGATTGGAGATCACCCAGCTCCACTCCAGCTCCTTTTCTCCGCGGAGGTCGAAGCCGCCCCACGGTTCGCCTTTCAGGATGCTTTTTATGGCAAACCTGCGGTCTATTGCTTTGAGGATATCGGCAACTACCGGCATAGATGCACTCCACTGGCGGGCGTGGTTCGGAACCGTTTGCCGGGTTCAACTGCCCATTGTTTGCTTCGCCAAACGGTTTTCAGGCCGCCTGCAGAGCATACCGGCGGCAAAAACCGCCAGGAGAGGCTCTGCAGGAAGACGGTATCGCCCGAACCCCACAGGCCCGGCTGTTAAGGCATAGTAAACGCAGATTGATAAGCACAGCACAGCCGCCGTCCTTGTGTCAGAGCGTTGGAGAGCAGTTAGCATTCCGGCAAATCCGAGAGTTGAAACCAGAATGTTAAAGAAGATCTGGAAAACAGCAGTAGAGCCTCCGGGTGAATGAAGGATGCGTTTGACAGCGGCGGTGGGTCCTGTATCCCAAAGCCGGTCATGCGCGCCCGACTGAACATACCGCCCCGTTAGGAAGTAGCCCCATTGAAACCTATCCGCGGCCGCCCAAAAGACGACAGCGCCTATCAGCTGGTTTTTCAGCAAGGTCGGCCAGTACAGCGGTACCTCTCGGCGCACTATGGGCTCCAATCCCGATTTAGCAACCGCCTCGCGCATGTAAGCAAACCGCACTGCGTCTGCACTCGATTTGGTTGCTTTTGCTTTGGCAAAGGCAAGGTTGTAGAAAACCAGGTTGTAGGCCCCTATGCTGGAGAAAAACCACTTTCCTGTAGCACGGTAGTTGCGCGCACACCAAGGCACGGCTACCGCCAGTGCCGCTGCCGCGACCGCAGGCCAAACCCGGATGTGGGCTTTCACAAATGCGAGCATACCGCTCAGAACGATCGGGAGGTACAGCGAGACCGGTTTGAAAAGGGCGGCGGTGCCGAATATCAATCCAGACAGTGCGGCTTTCCAAGAAGCGCCGTTTAAACTTGAGTGCAGTGACAAAACCGCCAGAAGTATAAGAACCGCGTGGGGTGTATCGGGTAGCAGTGAGCAGGAGCTTAAAACGGCGCCGGGGCTGAGGGCCATGATGAGGCCGGCGACGGCACCGGCTCGTTGGCCGTAAAGGCGGGAGGCAAACACATAGGTTAAACCGCATAGAAAGCACGAGAGAATCACTATCAGTACTGCGGCGGCGTAGGGCTTTACACCCACAGAGCCGTACACCAAGGCTAGGAAGGCCGGAAAACCGGGGGTTCGAAGAAAACCGGCGGTTAGATACTGAGGAAATCCCGCCTTTCGAAACTCGTCGGAATTGTAAAGCGGCACTGAAAACTCGTGACTTCGAACGAGGTTCACAGCGAGCCAGTGGTACTGCTTTTCGTCAGTCCAGCCAACCAGATCAAGCTTATGGGAGGCAGCGTGTGCCAGCAAACCGAACCGAAGCAGTGCCGCAAGCAACAGCACCGCAGCGAGGCCCAAATGCTGTTTGTGAAGGTTGTGTCCGAATAGGTGCAAGCCGGCCGCTGAAATCATGCGGGTTAACCGTCCGCCTCCGCTCTTTTTTCTTCCACGCCGGAAAGGGACTTCCTGCTGTTAGTTGGCAAGAAGCGGCTTCGCTTAACCAAACCGACAGAACTGCAAGCCGCAAGTTGGCGTTTTGATATGACTTTAGGTTGAGGTCAACCAGCGGCAAGCTGGATGGGCGCGGCTTAATCTACGGCCTCCATGGCTTCCGGTTGTTTCGGCTCCTTCACGGGTTTGC
>JBMFPP010000436.1:0-2533 GCA_049969055.1 Armatimonadota bacterium
GGGATATCCGGCGATCAGCTCCACAGCTCGGTTGGCATAAACAAACCTATCATCATGGAACACGTTTATCCCCGCGGAAGTTGAGTCGGTTATACTGCGCAGAAGCGCTTCGCTTTGGCGAAGTTCCTGCGTACGCCGCTCTAAGAGCTCTTCCACGCGTATCATACAGCGTTCTCTACGGGCTTTTACGCACAGCTCCACCACATACTCTGGGTCCAACGGCTTTCGGATGTAAGCATCCGCTCCCATTCTCATGAACTGGAGGGCCAGCTCCGGCCGCGGATCGCCGGTTATAACCACGGAAACAATCGGAGAGGCCAGCTCCTTGCACTTCGGCAGAAGCTGGTCACCGGGGCCGTCCGGCAGGTGGTAGTCAACCACCACCACATCCGGCTGGTCCGTTTTGAGGCAGTTTTGGGCCTGAGAAAGCGATTCGGCAACGGCAACGTTGTATCCGTGTTCCTCAAAAGCATGACGGAGAACGCTTGCTTCGACAAGATTGTCCTCGACAATCAGCACCTTCAATGTAGCTTTGGGTTTTCTGCCGTTCAACAGCTCGCGCACGTGGTGGCGGAGATCTTGGGGTTTGTATGGGATGGCAAGGAAGGCGTTGGCGCCAACGTCTGCCGTTATCTGCTCGGCATCTACGCCAGCGAAGGTGGCAGACATAACAAGTATGGGCACGTTGTTGAACGCTTCGTACTCCGGCGAGCGCAGAAGGCGGCAGAACCGCCATCCGTCTATTCCGGGCATGTGAAGGTCCGTTATGATGATGTCCGCCTTTACCCCGCTTTGGAGAAGCTCAAGAGCCTCCTCTGCCCGGGAACAGCCAACTGCTGAAAAGCCGTCCTTTTTTAAGATGGATACGGCCAGATGCAGCTGTGTTGGGTCGTCATTTACCACTACAGCAGTTGGTTGTTTGATGGTTTCCATTCCCCACCTCGACGTTTGGGTTTTCTATTCCACAGGCACAAGAAGTTTTGAAGTTCAATTAACTGCTGTTGGTTTGTCAGAGCTTCTTGGTTGTGCAAGCGCTATACGTTCCGTCTTGCTGTTTTTGGCGCGGTACAGCGCGGCATCTGCCGCGCGGATCAATTCATCGGCGGTGGTATTTGAGGCGCCGTAGGCAGTAGCAACCCCGAGACTGCCGCCCAAGTGCAAGTGGACGTCGCTGTTGGAGAGGAAAAACGGTTCGCTCAGGGCGCTGCTCAGTCTTTCGGCAAGCTTGAGAGCGTTGGATTCGTCGCACTCGGAAAGCACTATTAAGAATTCGTCTCCGCCGAACCTTCCGACCGCATCGTACGCTCGCACGGCCAAGCGCATTCTCTTAGCGGCCTCTCGAAGCACGGTATCTCCGGCGAGGTGGCCGTAGGTATCGTTGACTGGTTTGAACTTATCCAAATCCACCATAACAACAGAGACGGGTGTTTCTTTACGTGCAGCACGGCTTAACTCACGCTCCAGAATGTCCAGCACGGCTTTGCGGTTCCAAAGCCCGGTCAGCCAATCGTGGGTTGCCTGCGTTCTCAGCTCTTCGCGTGCCGCTATAAGTTCTTTCTGCAGTTCCACAATCCTCCTGCCGGTGTTCAGGCGCGCCCGCAGTTCCAGCGCATTGAAAGGTTTTGTTACATAATCGTCGGCGCCGGCTTCCAAACCCTGTATAACGTCCTCCTTTCGGTCTTTTACTGTAAGGAGCAAGATATAGGTATAGGGCTCGGTGTGCAGTTCTCGCACCTGCTGGCACAGCTCAACACCGTCGATGCCCGGCATGACCCAATCTATCACCGCCATAGGAGGAGGGTCATCTCTGCACAGAATCTGCCACGCTGTTTCGCCGTTAGGGCATGTTATCGGCTCATAGCCCCACTGGGTAAGCAGAACTTCAAGCTCTCGGCGGGTTACGGGGTCATCTTCCGCGATCAAAACTCGCATTTAACATCCTCCTCCACTAAAGCCTCCAAAACCGGCCTCAGGCGGTCTATTTCGGTTACCAAAGCCGAGTATGCCAATTCCGCCTCAACCGGGTTGCCGGATTTGGCCGCGTTCTCTAAATTCAATGCGGCTTCAACAGATGATTGAGCCGCGAAGTTCCCCACGGAACCCTTCAATGTGTGGGCCGCTCTTGCCAGGGCTTCCCAGTCGGAACGGTCCAACGCTTCTCGAATTTGCTTCATCTGCCGCGGCGATTCCTGCAGGAATATGGTTGCCAGCTCCACCAAAAGCTCTTCGTCTCCTTCCAGTCTTTCCAGCGCGGCGGCGCGGTTGAACACCTCCATTGTATCTCCTGCAGCAGGTGCTTGCAACGAGGATACCTGCGGCCCAGCCAGAACTTGATTTATAGCATCGAAAAGCTCTTCAGAACGGATCGGTTTCGGTACGTAACCATCCATACCTGCCTCCAAACAGCGTTCTTTGTCTCCCTTCATTGCATGTGCGGTCATAGCAATGATAGGGATATGGGTGCCGGTTTGTTTTTCGCGCTCGCGGATAACAGCCGTTGCTTCAAACCCTCCCATTCCCGGCATTTGCACAT
>JBMFPP010000437.1:0-2529 GCA_049969055.1 Armatimonadota bacterium
CTAGGCGGCAAACGATCGATAGCCTCGGAGAGAAGACGGATGCGCTCTTTCTGCTCCACCTGTTTGTGCACGTCCGATGCGGCATCAGCCACGGTGTCGGCAAGTGTAACCCCTGCTTCCACGCCCTCACCACCTAGAACAACGTCCTCCAAAGACATAACGGCGGCGCGAGCCGTATGCGACAGCAGTTGGTGGTACTCGTCGGCGGAGATGCCAAGCTCTTTAGCAATCTCCTCATCGGTTGCAGGCCGGCCGAGCTTTCCCTCCAGCGAAAGCATAGTTCGCTCCAACTGCTTCAGCTTATCCCTCACAGACCTCGGAGCCCAATCTTGATCGCGCAGTGCCTCCAGTATAGCTCCTCGTATCAGTGAAATAGCATACGTTTCGAATTTAACGTTCCTAGATGGATCAAACTGATCCACAGCTTTGATAAGCCCTATAATGCCGGCGCTGAAAAGATCCTCGCGCTCCAAATTTGGAGGCGGATTTGCAACTATGCGTCCGGCTGTTATACTAACTAAGTAGGAGTAGTTGAGCACCAAGGCTTCGCGTGCAGCAAGGTCTCCCTGCTGCTTAAAGCGAATCCAGGCTTCCGAAACATCCAGGCCCGGCAACATTCACACCCCCTCCGGCTTCCCAACCTGCAAACGGATTGGCTTCTTCAATCCAGTATCTTAGAAAAGATGGCACTTAAAAAACCCCGGCGGCGCGGCGGTCGAATTGGCGGAATCCAAATCGACTCACCGCGCAGTATGGCGGCTGGGATATCGGAAACCAACTGTGCCGCTGCCTCTTCTCCAATAACTTTCGCGGCAGCGGCTACCGCTTCTGACAGAACCGGGCCGCGCCCCCGCGATGAATGAGCATCTGAAGCAATAAGAACCGGCCTGCCGCTGGTAAGGAGTTGGAGCGCACACTGTTTGGCACGCGGGCCGAACATTCCAGTAATGCTGTGACTGGTAATCTGCAGGGGTGTTTCTTCGGGCACGATTTCATTGAGCACGTCTATACTGCTCTGCACCCGATAGTTGCGTTCAGGGTGAGCGAGCACGGGGTCAAAGCCGGATGCGCTCATACGGAACACAATGTCTCGAAATCGAAAAGGAAATCTATCGAACGGCGTTTCAAGAAGCACCCATCTTCCGTTGTCTCCAATTGTCGGCACGGAGCGCTTCTCGATCAGGTCTAGAAGCTCCGGAACAACCGGCACTTCATAGCCGGGCAACAGCTTCAAGGTGATGCCGTTCTCATTGAGAATCTCCTGTAGGGAAGCCACACGCTGGCGCACATCCTCAGGATGGTTCAGCCTCCCGAGATACTGGTAGTGGGGTGTGCAAACAACCGTATGAATGCCGTCTTCCACCGCCCTTCGGGCCATAGCAAGGGCTTCCTGAACCGTAGATGCTCCATCGTCTATTTCGGGAAGAATGTGGTTGTGCGTATCAATCATGGAACAGCACCCTAAAATTTAACCCCAGAAATAGACATGATTCCGATTACAGTGCTTATCACAGTCATAGCATTCCAACCCTTCGGTTGTTTCAGCGGCACGTAAATGTAATCCCCCTCCTTAACTATGACGTTGTTGGAAGGACTTCCAGTGGGACTGAGGTCAAGCGTCATTTTGATGTATCTGCCGTCGGGGGTTGGGCGTCTCAGCTCAACGCGTCTGAGGTCAGCGCCTGTCTGTGCCCCGGAAGCCATCGCCAACACATCCAGAATTTTGTCGCGAACCCTGGGCACCAAGAACACGTCGCCCGGTTTGTTAACCGCTCCCTCCACGTGTACCCTATCCCTCATCGGCGGCACAAACAGAATATCCCCGGGCTGAAGCGCAAAGTTGGCGTCTTTCGTATCGTCGAAAGCAGAAGACCCGGTTTCTCCAACCCGGGACAAATCCACGTAAGCCGCGATTTTCCCACCGCGCTGAACCACGGCCCTGTACTGATTGGCGGTGGACAGCAAACCACCGGCGCTGGCAACCGCCTTAAGGGCCGTGTCTGCGCTGCGGAAAGGATAAGCTCCAGGCCTAACTACTTCGCCCACCAAATGAACAACAGCTTCAGGAACATAAACAGTGTCGCCTGGCTCCAAAGGGAAATCCGCCCCCAGCGAAGCACCTGCCTCGGCTCTTGCAGTGCCGGAGAACGCGGTCAGGTCCACGCGGGCCTTTTCAACCCCATCGCGGCGGATTATCACATTATAGGGATCGGCCTCTTGAGTTAAGCCACCGGCGTTGGCAATCGCCCGCAGGATGGTGTTGGCTTCGCTGTACGGTAGGTCGCCGGGTTTCCCAACCTCGCCCGCGACCGTGATGGTGGCTTCACTTACCTGTACGTAATCTCCCGGGAGAAGCTCAACGTCTTGTGAGGCATCTCCCTTCATTAGTGCGGAAAGGTCAATTCTTGCAGATGCCGGTTCTGAGCTAGAACGTATAAGTACAAGGGTTCTCCCCGCGTTTGGCTTCAGCCCGCCAACCCGAGCAAGCGCCTTGCGGATGGTGAGACCTTGGACGTACTCGATCGACCC
>JBMFPP010000438.1:0-2522 GCA_049969055.1 Armatimonadota bacterium
ATATGGTCTGCTCCAGATAAGGAACAACGGTGCCGGTGTAGGTTACACTGCTCTGAAATGGGGCACGGCGGACAATTTCGGTTGCCACCGGGTGACTGCCAACGGGTGGGCGTAGCGCCGACATGTCCATAGCT
This sequence comes from Armatimonadota bacterium, assembly GCA_049969055.1. GTDB lineage: Bacteria > Armatimonadota > DTGP01 > DTGP01 > JBMFPP01 > JBMFPP01. The sequence goes on from JBMFPP010000438.1 coordinate 135, forward strand.
TGGGCTTCGATTACGGTCATTTGCCCGGGGCGCTTGTAGCGGTTTACGGCCCAGTTAGCAATTAGTGCGGCCGCAAGGATTACAGCCAGCCCGCTCCAATGCCTGCGGAAAAGGCGCAAAAACCCTCTTCCCATCCGCGCTCCTTAAAAGATTTCGGGGGCCTGCTCAAACAAAAAGTTTGACAGAGGGCACGAAGGAGTTTCAATAATCCATTAGCATTCAGCAATAAGGCCCATAAGAAGTGACTGCTGCGCCTGGCCCCTGCTGCCTTGGTCTTCCTTCGTGCCCAAGTGTTAAGACAACCTTACTAAAGATAAGGTTCCGTCAGCGGTACTCACGCGGAAGGTTTTTCACCGCGGTATCGAAGAAGCTTTGACCGTGTTCGGGTCTGGCATCTCCCCACATCTCTTTGGGAACCATGGTGAGCTGAATCTTCATCCATTTGGCGTGAGTATCCGCAAACACCCAGTTGCACCCGCGGTTGTGGGTGTTGAACCAGCCTTTTCCAGGCGCATACTCGCCGGCCGTAAGCATCCAAGGACCCAAATCTGGGGTGCTGTACCTGCTTTCCAGAATAAGTATCAACTGCGCCGGATCTTTGATCTCGCCGAGCTCTCTGGGCCTTTGTTCGGATTCCAGAGCCGACCATTCGTGGAAGAAGCCGCCGTTGTAGGCATATGAGTTCGGCAGCCACTTCTCCTTCGTGTAGTACGGATTAGATTCGTCGCCAAGGACATCGCTCCCGGAGATGGGAGCCCACGCCGCCTCGTTCGAAGGGCATTGGAAAATCAGCGGGGTAGATAGATACAGATACACAGCCCGTTTCCAGTTGTAACTGGATCCCTCCAGGTTCGAACCCAGGGGATGATTGTTGTCCGGAAATCGGTTCATGGGGAACGTCTCATCCCAATCCTGCAGGTAAGCGTTCAGTGCGTAGCCGATCTGCTTCATGTTGGAGAGGCAGGAGATAGAGCGCGCTTTTTCGCGCGCGGTGCCGAAAACAGGGAAAATCATGCCCGCAAGTATCGAAATAATAGCGATCACCACCAGCAGTTCTATCAAAGTAAAGCCGGTGGTTTTGCGGCGGTACATAAGGCGCCTCCTGAAGGTATCGGACCAGCACGGTGCGCCGCTGAGAACAGTGGCGCCTATTCCGAATCACCTCCAAACTGTATGACAAGTCGAAACCAAAGTGTGTTCCAAGCCGCACCGATTGCAGTAGAAACCGCAAATTCAATTGGGCCTATTTGCAAACGTTTGACAAAAGCAAACCCTCACAGTATACTGTCATTTGCTATGTTCGATAGCCTGTCCCAGAAGTTGCTGGCGGCGTTCGACAAGTTGCGGGGCCGCGGGAAGCTGTCGGAGCAGGATGTTGCCGAAGCCCTGCGCGAAGTTCGCCTTGCTTTGCTGGAAGCTGACGTCAACTTCAAAGTTGTTAAGGAGTTCATCGCGCGGGTCCGCGAGAGGGCCGTGGGGCACGAAGTGCTCGAAAGCCTCACCCCCGACCAGCAGGTTGTGAAGATTGTTCACGAAGAGCTCACCAATCTACTAGGGGGCAGTACTTCGGACCTAAACCTGTCCGGATCCCCGGCGGTGATCCTGCTGGTTGGTCTGCAGGGCGGAGGCAAAACCACCACAGCAGGCAAACTGGCCAACCTTCTGCGTAAATGGGGACGCAAACCACTGCTCGTGGCGGCAGACGTGTACCGCCCGGCGGCCATAAAACAGCTTCAGGTGATCGGCAGCAGCTTGAATATACCGGTTTACGACCTCGGAAGCCGCCAGGACCCTGTGGACATCGCTCGCGGCAGTGTTTCCACAGCCAAAAACGAAGGGCTCGATACAGTTATAATAGATACAGCCGGCCGACTCCACATTGACGAGGACATGATGGCCGAGGTTGAACGCATCCGTGACTCGGTAAACCCGTCTGAGATCCTCTTGGTTGTGGATGCTATGACGGGTCAAGACGCTGTAACGGTGGCCGAGGCCTTCAATCAGCGGCTTTCGGTGGACGGCTTTATCCTAACAAAGCTGGACGGCGATGCAAGAGGCGGTGCAGCGCTAAGCCTGCGCGCGGTAACCCAAAAGCCGATAAAATTCATCGGCGTTGGGGAAAAGCTGGACGCCCTTGAGCCGTTCCACCCGGAGAGAATGTCCTCCCGCATATTGGGCATGGGCGACGTTTTATCGCTCATCGAGCGGGTGGAGGAGACCATCGATGCAAAAACGGCCGCCGAGCTGGAGGCGAAAATACGAAGCAACCGCTTCGACTTGGAAGACTACCTGAACCAGCTTCGGCAGGTGCGCAGAATGGGGCCGCTGGAGCAGATCCTTTCGATGATACCGGGATTCGGTCAGCTAAAACAGCTGGGGAATTTAGAG
>JBMFPP010000439.1:0-2492 GCA_049969055.1 Armatimonadota bacterium
TGGCTCTCGGAAGAGCGCATACGGTTATCGCAATCACCCGCGCAGTTGCCGAAAGCTTGTCCAACGCTGGGGTTAGGATGCAAAGACTGCGCATCATTCCCAACGGGATACAGGTGCCGATTCCAAAACACAGCAGAGAAGATGTGAGAAGCGCGCTCGGCATTGCACCCAATGCTCCCGTTGCGATAGTGGTTGCTAGGTTGATGGAAGACAAAGGGGTGGCAGGAGCCATAAAAGCGCACACTGTTCTGCGCCAGCGTGCACCCAACGCTGTTTTGCTGATCGCTGGAGACGGTCCGGACCGCGATGCCCTGGAGCTCATGGCCGAAGAGCTGGGCGTTGAGAGCTCCGTCCGCTTCTTGGGCTACCGCGATGACGTTCCTGACCTGCTGGCTGCTTCCGACGTGTGTATTATCCCCTCGGTTTTTGAGGGGCAGTCATTAGTGGCTTTGGAGGCAATGGCGCTTGGTATCCCTGTAGTCGCCACGTCTGTGGGAGGACTCGCCGAAGTCGTTCAGCATGATAAGACGGGTTTGCTGGTTGATCCCATGAACCATGCGGCCTTGGCCGACGCCGCTTTCTTCCTGATTCAGAACAAAGAGCGCGCCCGCCAGTTGGCGGAAGCCGGAAGAAATTACGTTCTGAGCTTCTACACCCGCGACATCATGGTTTCTAAGGTTGCCGAGGTTTATCGGTCTGCCGCGTTATGAGAAGCAAGGCCGCAGTGGCGCTTTACCCTGTTTTGCTTGGAGCCGGCTTAGTTCTGGCGGCATTTTTTACGGTTGTCCCTGCATGCTTACTCGCTTCCCCGCAAGAAGTTCTGGCAAATGGAAACCGCTCTCTTTCCCCAAAATGCATCGTCCTTCTCACCCCGGCTCTAAGCATCCATGATATCGATCCACGCACAATGCCCAACGCGGGAATGCTTCTTCAGCGCGGTGCCGTGGGACTTATGAATACCCGCACTGCCGTCGGCAGGCGCAGGGGAATCCTGGTTCCGGAAACGGATGGAACTACTGCCGACCCCTTGCGCGGAGGCGCTTACCTAACATTGGGAGCGGGAACGCGGTGTTACGGCGGTCCGCTTGCTCCTGAAGCCGTGGCAAGGAACGAGCGCGATTGGGAAGGGACCGCCGTGGATGTGTACAAGCGCAGGAACTTTGCGAAACCGCCGCCAGGTGAGGTGCTCCATCCAAACATAAGGGTTCTGCAGGCTTTCAATACAGGGCTTGGCTACCGTGCTAAACCTGGGTGTCTTGCCGAACTGCTGGCGTCTGTTGGTGTGTGCACTGCTTTGGTGGGTTCGGCGGACAGACCCGGGGAAATACTACGAGACGGTGCTTTGGCCGCCATGCTTCCTTCGGGGAGCGTTCCGCAGGGGATTGTGCTCGGCATCTGCGTACCGGACCCCGCGGAGCCGTTCGGTCTGAGGGATTCGGTTGAGGCCTTGTTTGAGGCCACCGCCAGTGTGTTTGAGCGGTGCAGAGGTTCGAAAGGGTGCGTGGTGTTTGTGGATTGGGGGGATTCAGCGCGGTTGGACGATTATCAACAGCAGATGACCCCTGCTGCCGTCGGAAAAGCCAAAGCGCGCATGCTGAAGCGGTTGGATCTCTTGCTCGGCAGATTATCCGGCGTTGCTCAGCCGCTCCCGGGCGGAAAGCATGAAGCACTGAAGCTGGATTTCAGCAGAGATTTTTTCGTTTGGTTATCACCACATGCATCCCGCAGGGGACGCTCCGTGCAAGACACCCTAGCTCCAATAGTAATCATCGGTCCCGGCTACACCGGAGGGCATCTTCTAACTTCGGCGAGTACGAGACGGCCCGGAATTGTGGCAAATACGGATGTCGCGCCTACGATTGCCGGGTGGTTCGGCGCCGGCCGCGATAAAACGATGGTGGGGCGCCCTATCACTGTCTCTCGCACGCTGTCGAGCAACTCTTTCGACGATTTGAAGGCTTTCTACACCAATCTATCCGCCAGGGATTATCTGCGGCGCGCCTCAATGAGCTACTTACTGCGCCTTATGCAGGCGCTTATGTTTACATCGGCGGTGATATGGGTTTCCGGATTGTCCAAAGTTATTTCCAAGGGCCTTGGTAGCTCTGTGGTAACCGCAGTTCTTTTTGTGCCGCTGGCGATACCTGCGGCCACGCTGATATTGGCATTCGTTCCCGTTTGCAGTGCCGCGGTTCACGGTTTCACTCTCTGCGCGCTGATGCTTGGGCTTTCATCACTGGCGGCTTATCTGAGTAAGAGAAAGCTCAGCATTTCTGGACCGCTGGTGCTTTCCGCGCTGACCGTAATACTGGTGGTTTTCGACGGTGTTAGGGGGTTTCCAAGCCTGCCTTTCTGCGTTTTTGGATATTCCATACTGGACGGCTCTCGGTACTACGGTATCGGAAACGAAATGATGGGCGCTTTTGTTACAAGCACGCTGGTGACCGGTGCGGCGTGCTTTTACTGGCTGAAGGCAGAATCTTCACAGCGCG
>JBMFPP010000440.1:0-2490 GCA_049969055.1 Armatimonadota bacterium
GCAGGAGTTCTTTCCGATCGAGAATCCGGCGGGCGTTCCATATGCGGACGCTTGGCGTGCATCGCGGCTTCCGGAGGATCGGGAGCGCGTGAGGCGCACGGGGGCAGATGCTTTGCGGGCCGGCAAATCCGGTTACACCAATGAATTCCGATGCAGGCGTGCGGACGGCGCAGTCCGTTGGATAAAAGAGGATGTGCGCGTTCTTTACCGTGAACCCGGGGCTTGGCGGGTTGTTGGGATATGCACCGATATTACGGAGCTGAAGGAGGCGGTGGAACGCCAGCAAGCCTTGGTTCAATCTCTAAAAGCATTGTTTTCGATAGCCTATCAGTTAATGGGATGCCCTGATGTTGATTGTATATGCCGTTGTGCGGTGGACCTTAGCAGAGAGCTTTTGGGGCTCGAGCGGTGTTCAATCTTCCTTGAAGAAAACGGAGAGCTTCGCGGAACGTACGGCACGGACATGCGCGGCCGAACGGTGAGTGAAAGGGATGCACGTGTTCCATCGCGGCCGATATGGGAGCGCATCAGTCGGGAGGCCGAAGGGGAGGGACAGCGGTGGATGGTATTTCACGGCCCCTGGTCAGAATGGAACGGCGAGAAGTTTGTGAACGTTGGCGAAGGGTGGGTCGCAGTTACCGAGATTATCGGCAGGGCTTCAAATCGGATTGGATTGTTTTTCAACGACGCGGCGATCACTAACACTCCTGTTGATCCAGTTAAACAGGATGTTGTGCTCGTTCTCTGCTCTGTGCTTGGGAGCGTCATCGAAATGAAGAGGGCAGAGGATGAGTTGAAAAGGTTTGTCCAACTTCTTGAAACGCGGGTATCCGAACGAACGGCCGAATTGCAGATGGTGAATGAGAAGCTTCGGGAGGAGGTAGCCGAGCGCCAGCGCGTGCAGGAAACGCTTAGACGGGTTTTGGCGAACGCACGGGCGCGCGTTTGGCACGCGGATCTCGCAAAAGAGGGCGGGGAGTTCCGCGTGGTAGCTTCCCGCGAAGTAAGTATAGAAGCGGCAAAAGCCCTTGTCCCAATTGAAGTACCGGAAGGCTGGACCTTTTCGGAGGCTTTGGAGCGCCGTATACCCGATGAAGACCGCCGACGCATATCCGAGACCGTGCTCGATGCTCTAAACACCGGAAAGCCGGGTTACAGCGTGGAGTTTCGCGTTGTGAGCGAGGACGGCCGTGTTTTCTGGCTTTCGGAGGACGTAAACATCCAGAGGCTGGAGGAAAACCGCTGGAGGCTGGTCGGCGTGTGCACGGATATTACGGAGCGCAGAGCGGCTCAGGAGCAGTTGGTCTTCCTGTCGCGTGCGCTTTCTTGCGCCGGAGATGCCGTCATCGTTACCGATCAGCAGGGGGTTGTGCAGTACGTAAATCCCGCTTTCGAACGCATGAGTGGCTACAACAGCCGGGAAGTTGTTGGACATCCTTGGTATACGCTTCCGTGCGTGCCGTTCGGCGAGGAGGCTTGGAGCAGGGTAGGTTCGTTGCTGAATACCGGCGAAAGTTGGCAGGGGCGGTTGGAGTGTTTTAGAAAAGATGGTTCTGCCTACCAAACCAGCATTGTTGTGTCGCCTGTGGTGGGCCTAGGTGGGCGGGTTACTGGCTACGTTGTTGTGAACCGCGACATAACAGAGCAGGCCAAACTGGAGGACCAGCTTCGGGAAACTCAAAAGATGGAGGCGATCGGCAGGCTCGCCGGCGGAGTTGCCCACGATTTCAACAACCTCCTCCAAGCCGTGAACATTTACAGCCAAATGATTGTTGAACGGCCTGCCACTTTGGAGAAGATTCGAGAGTGGGCGTCGCAGATCAGCCGCGCGGGCGAAAGGGCCGCAAGCCTAACCCGACAGCTCCTTGCTTTCGGACGACAGCAGATTCTGGAGCCCAAGGTGTTCAACCCCAACGACCGCGTAGCCGATCTCGAAAAACTGCTGAGGCGCACCATAGGAGAAGATATTGAGCTGGTGGTTGTTCTGGATCCAAACCTTTGGAATGTTAAGGCCGATCCCGTTCAGTTTGATCAGGTGGTGATGAATCTGGTTCTGAACGCCAGAGATGCCATGCCTTCCGGCGGCAAGCTGACCATAGAAACGGCAAATACAGAATTGGGTGTAGAATACACCAGAACACATCCGGACAGCGCGCCGGGGCGGTATGTAGTTGTGGCGGTTGCGGATACCGGAATAGGGATGGACGAGGCCACGAAGTCGCACATTTTCGAGCCGTTTTTCACCACCAAAGAGCTGGGCCGGGGTACCGGGCTGGGTTTATCCACTGTGTACGGCATAGTACAGCAGAGCGGCGGAATGATTCATGTTTACAGCGAGCCCGGGAAGGGAAGCTGTTTCAAGGTTTACCTTCCGGCGTTTGAGGGCGATGCACTGGCTGTTGAGGAACAAAGCGCGGAGCAGTCGGCTTCGCTTGTTTCGGCCACGGTGCTTTTGGTTGAAGATGACAGCGTGGCTAGGGCAGCTGCGGC
>JBMFPP010000441.1:0-2486 GCA_049969055.1 Armatimonadota bacterium
CTGCACCCGCTTCACTTCCGCCTTTTTTTCTTCCAGGCGGCTCAAAAATTCGCGGACTCCGCGCTGTTTGGAAACAGCTCTGCGCTCTTTAACTAATTTTGCCGCCAGCTCCCTAATGGAATGCACCGCGCGGCTCTCTGGATTGCTCAGCACAAACGGAACTCCTTTGCTGACAGCCGGCACCACCACCCATCCGTCGCTGGGGATCTCCCCCAACAGCGGAATATCCAACGCCGCCGCTATCTGTTCTGCCGAAAAAGCAGATCTCTTATGCGCCCTGTTAACCACCAGCTGAACCCTTTCCAAGGGATACCGCCTCTCGCGCAAAGAGTTTACAAGCGAAAGCGCCCTCTTCACAGACGGCTGTTCCGGAAGCACCACAAGAAGCACGCTGTCGGCGCATTCCATCGCCGCTTGGGTTACTTCATCCAGCTCGGGCGCGGTATCCAAAATCACATATCTATGGCCTTGACGAAGAACGCGAACAACAGGCTCTACCAGAGGCGCATCTTTATCGCTTAGCTTGCCGAACTCTGCAGGAGCGCACAGCACGCGAACGCCGCTCCCATGCTCCACCATACACCGCTCAACGGCAGATTGATCCACCTCCCCCGCGCACTCCCGAAGATCCGCAACCGTGTACCTGGGCTGAAGCCCCATGAAAAGCCCCACTTCACCGAACCGAAAAGACATGTCCGCAAGCGCCACCCGAAAGCGAAACACCCCGGCCAAAACTGCCGCGATGTTCACTGCTACGGTCGTTTTGCCAGCGCCATCACGCGCACCGCACACTGCAAAAACCTCGGACGGCTCCAGAGGCCGCTCAATGTGCGCAATCCTTTCACCAGCTGGCCGCCGCAGACAGGCGCGCCTAACCGCAAGAACAAGCTCGTCCTCCGCAAACGGTTTTACCAAGAAGTCCCTGGCACCTGAAATCATCGCCCTACGCAGGTACTCCTGAGACCCATCCGTGGACATCAGAACAACTTCCACTTCCGGAAGTTCCATCTTTATCAGCTCGGTCGCCTGGAAGCCGTTCATTACCGGCATTGCAACATCCATCAAAACAACATCCGGACGCAGGCTCTTGGCCATCTCAAGGCACTGCAACCCGTTCTCAGCCAGCCCCAAAACCTTCACTCCAGAGGAGGTATCAAGAATGCGCGCCGCTTCGGTGCGCACCTCAGGCGCATCGTCGCAAACCAGCACGCGAATGTTTCTCTCCCCGGCATTTGTGCCGACCGGCACACTCATCCTGCAACCACCCTTCAAAACCAAAATCCTCCGGAAAGCACGCCAGAACCAAACTGCAACACCCTCGCCTGCCTCCAAAATATATACCACTAATCTGTGTGCGGTACAAACTAACTTCGGCTGAAATGCCCTGGGCCTTTAGTCCCAAAAGATACGGGCCCCGCGATTTCACGGAGCCCAAACGAAAACCCGGCTTCCAAAAGCCCGCGCACCTAACATCTTCGGCCAAGCGCAAATTCACGCCTGTGCCGAAGCCAAGCAGTTAAACAGATGCGCGGCTACTTGTTCCCAACTCCTAGGCCTGAGGAGGTGAGATAGCGGTAGCTCTGTTCGACGGCTTCCATCATGTCGGTTTCGCAGGAATCCAGCTCCACAATGAGCCATTCCAAAATGTTGGGGTCCGCCGCGCCTATTATGGCCGGCATATCCAAAACGCCGGCGCCGACAGCTGTGTGCGGCTTGCCCTCCTCCAAAGTACCATCCTTGATATGAAGCAGCGGTATGCGGGACTTCTTAGCCGCCACCACTTTTGCCGGATCTGCTTTTGCGTACGCGGTCCAGTAAACATCAAGCTCTGCCACTATGCTGGGCGCGCCCTCCATCAGGATGTCGTGGGGAATCTGGCCGTCAACTGGCAGGAACTCCCACCAGTGATTGTGCGCCCCCAACGTGATTCCGGTGCCTTTCAGAAGTGCCGCCGCTTCTTCAAACCTCTCTGCAACGCGCTTGCACTGGTCCACAGTCTTAAAATCGTCCGGCCCGAAACCGGTAATCAAGTACTTGCTTCCCAGGGTTTTCAGCTCGTCAACAAGCTGGTTTACATTCTCCTTTGTGGGAAAAGCCACATGACTGCTGGCCACCTCAAGGCCCAGCTCTTTCACCCAACCGGCCACCTCTTCTGCCGAATGTCCGTACAGCCCTGCAAACTCCACCCCCTTGTAGCCGATTTCGGCCACTCTCTTCAGGGTGCCGTAGAAATCATCCTTGCAGTAATCTCGAACAGAGTAAAGCTGAAGCGCAACGGGCTTTGCCATGATGCCTCCTCAAAAACCCATTTCAGAATGCACCCTCGCCTCACCATCGAGCGGGCGCTTTCAACAACCATGCTATGTTTTCTTCCCTTAGCTCTGCACATCCTTCCTAAAGGAATGCTCGGGAAAGACCAACGGCGGCCGGCGCATCGCACACCTAGCCGCCCAGAAGCCTTATCAACAGCCTGCGTATATCCGAAG
>JBMFPP010000442.1:0-2469 GCA_049969055.1 Armatimonadota bacterium
AGTTTATGTAGTTCTTAATCGATACGGCAATACCGGTGAGAGTATGCACCTTAATGGTTGGTACGTTCACCAAGGCGGAGCACTTCTCTATCGGGAGGCCGTAATCCTGGGCGTAAATGCGCTCCTTTTTAATGCCGCAGTCTTCTATCCTCCGCAGAATTGCGTTCACTACCTCCTCGTGGGTGTGAACCCTCATCCACTGGCAACGTGTCATCTTCACCCCAACGGTGTCCTCGGGGCGGAAGTAGCGCCTCCAAGCCTTTGCCGGATCTTTTTCGCCGGAAAGCTCCGAAACAGCCTGGTCCAGCATCCGCGCGACAACGCCGACGTTCACAGAGCCGTCCGGGCCAAGCGCAGATTGATCGCGCACAAGAACCACTCGGCTAAGAGGGTTTTTTGCATTGAACAGCTCAGCCTGCGCGCCATCCGACTCGCCGGCCGAAAATCCAAGCGCCAGCGAAAGCGTGGCATATGCAGCACCCTCTATTAAATCCCTTCTTGTGATCTTTTGCCCTGCCTCGGAAGCAGACATTGTGGCAACCCCCCTTAGATGTCTTCACCGCGCTTCTCGGAGGAGGCCGCGGATGCTTTTCTTCACTTTCTCAATGAAAGCGGCGCACAACCGCGCGCTGTCGAATTCAAAGCCGAGCACCAAAACGCGATTAGAGAGAGCCGCTCCGGCGTACAAACCCCTTTCCACACACGCGGTGGTTACCCCGGACGCTTTCGGGTTGGTGCGCAGATAATCCTTTGCAAACGCGCGGTGTGCGTTTAGGGCTTGCTGTCGGTTCGGATAGAGGCAAACGAGAATGCGAACCTTGCGACTGCCGAGTTGGTATCTGGCAAGAACAACTTCTGTTTCCTTGCTGAGGCCAAGTATATTGTGTTCGGAGAGATAATAGTGGAGGTTCAGAGGCACAGTGGTATGGAAGTAGCGGATTTCGTTTTTGAGGAGGCCCTCCTGCGGAACAGCGCGGACGACAACCGGCAGATCGCCTTCGTCCGAAACGGCATCGGACGCTTTCTCCGCCAGCCCAAGCACAGCGGCTTTTGAGGCCGGTGTCTCCTGCTGTGTTATCACCCGCACGAAATATCGGCCCTTCCAAAATCGAAGCAGGCCTGCGGAGTATATGCCTCCCTTGCCAATGTTTACTTGGGTCCCATCGATGTCCAGCGTAAACACGCCGAAAGCGTCAGACGGGTTCGACATATCGTAAAGCTCCAGCACTATTGGCGGTTGCGGCGGGTTGCGGTACTCGCGGACGGTAAGGCTCTTAAAAGCATATGCAAGGTACAGTTCACCGGCACCATCCATATAGGTGAATATCTCACGGCCGGCAAACTGCTTGTCTGGGCCGGCCCGAACCCACCCGCCAACCCCTTCCGGAAGGTTGATTGACGCTCGGGAATGGGGCAGTACACAGGTGGAAACGATCCAAGCGCAGAGCATTGCAATCGAGCCTTTTGTTCGATGCATGTTTAAAGATTTCGCAGATGCTGAGCTTCGAAAGGCCTATTCGAACTTCACGTCGCTTTTGGCAAGCATGGCCATCCCGATTACGGTATCAGCCCCTCCGTAATACACGTAGTAGTGCGTATCTGTCTCAACTGCTCCACAGCTGAACACCACGTTTGGAACCAAGCCGTTGACTTCCCAATCTAGTTCCGGTTCCAAAATCGGTTCCCTCTGCCGCGCAATCACTTTGGTGGGGTCTTTTAGGTCAAGCAGGGCTATTCCGAGCCGGTAAACTCGCTTGTGGTCCACACCGTGATAGATCAGAAGCCATCCCTGCTCGGTCTTGATCGGGGGGCCAGCGATCCCGATGCGCCAGGAGTCCCACGAGCACGGCACCACATCCATAACCACTGTATGGTCCGTCCACTTCACCAGATCGTCCGAAAAAGCCATCCAAATAGCCGGGGGCCGCCTGTGCAGCAGGATGTAGCGGCCCCCGATCTTCTCGGGAAACAAGGCCGCGTCCTTGTTCGGCTCATCAAGAACCACTCCGTGGCGCTCCCACGTGATAAAATTTTTCGTGGTAGCCATAGAGATTCGAAAGTCGTAAGGCTCCCGGCCTCCGTACGCTGTGTAAAGCACGTAGTAGGTATCACCTATGAGAGTAATGCGTGGATCTTCGACGCCGCAGCGCTCTTGGGGTCCGTGCCCAGTTAACACGGGTTTGTCGAACCGGAAGAAATTAATACCGTCGGCGCTTACAGCATAGCCGAAGGACGAAACGCTTTGACGGGATGTATCCCCAAACGGATGGTCCGCGGCCCTGTAAAGGAGATGGATAAGGCCGTCCTTCTTAAAAGCACCGCAGTTGAAAACAGCCGCTTTCTCCCAATCGTGGCACTTGATGGGGGTGAGAAGAGGCTTTTCGCTGCAACGAATTAGTTTCACTATGCTACAACTCCAAAACAAGTTTTCCAAGATTTACTTAAGGGTTTGACCTTCAATCTGCCAAT
>JBMFPP010000443.1:0-2462 GCA_049969055.1 Armatimonadota bacterium
GAAGCACGGCGCTACGCCGATGCCGTACACCGATATGGGGTGAAAGTCGCCATTGAGCCGCTCGGAATGCACCCGTTTGTGCCGGGTCCCGCAGAGGCACTTCGCATAATCAATAGGGCAAACCACCCGGCTTTGGGTCTCATGATGGACACTTTTCATTATTACAAAAGCGGCGTGCCTATTGAGGATGTAAAAAACATCCCCATCGATAAGCTTTTTATTGTTCACATCAACGATTGCGAAGACAAACCCCGCGAAGAGCTGAACGACGGGCACAGATTGTATCCCGGTGAGGGAATATTACCATTGGTGGAAACTCTGCGAGTGCTTAGAGAAAAAGGATACCAAGGCGCTCTATCGGTTGAAATCTTCCGCCAGGAATACTGGCAACAGCCGGTGGACCAGATAGCCGCGCGCTCTATGGAGAGCTTGAAGCAGATTTTGTCCCAAATATAGCGCTCACAGCCGGTGCTTTTTCAAAGCCTGTTAGTGAAGCCAAGCATCTGCTTTGCAGAAGGAGGGGGCATGAGGATCATCAAAGCATCGTGTCCGGGCCGCGCCGGAATTATAGGCAATCCGTCGGACCTATACGGCGGCTCTGTGATATCCTGCACCCTGAAACTGCGCGCCACAGCGGTGCTCCGCCCAGCAGAACGCCTCACCATCAGAAGCGGCAGTCTGCAGGAGCATGTGGACAACTTCGAAGACCTGAAGCTTCGACACGATTACCTTGACGTAGTAAGGGCCGTGCTGAAAAACTTCTGGGATAAGCTTCCGCACCGGCAGCTCAGCCTTGAGTGCGATACGGAGATACCGGCTCAATCCGGCCTGGCAGGTTCATCCGCGCTTCTGGCGGCCCTCACCGGATGTATGCTGAAGTTTGTCGGTCAAAACCTCTGCCTGCACGAAACTGCCGAACTGGTTCACGACATAGAGTGGAGCTTAATGGGAACCGCATGCGGCTACCAGGATCACTACATCGAGATTTTCGGCGGCTTGAACTACATGGATTTCCGCGGCAAAGAACAGCTTGGTAAAAACCCCGCCGCAGAGCCGTTTGCCTCGGTGGAACCCCTTCTGCCGCATGTGCCATTCCTGCCCTTCGTTTTGGCTTCAACCGGCGTTAAGCGGAATTCTGGCTCCGTCCACAAGCCTCTGCGCCAGCGCTGGGAAGAGGGGGATCCGGAGGTTGTTTCTGCCTACGAACGCATAACCCACCTTGCATGGTTGGGCAAAAAGGCGCTTCTGCGGCAAGACTGGAAAGCACTTGGCGAGTACATGAACGAAAACCACGAAATCCAGCGTTCATTGGGAGGCTCCCACGAGGCGTGCGATGCGCTTATACAGGCCGCCAGAGATGCCGGAGCCTTTGGCGCCAAACTTGCAGGAGCAGGACATGGGGGCACCATTATTGCCCTGCATCCGGACAGAGAATATATGGCCCAGCGCCTCCGCGAAGCCGGGGCTTTCGGCATTTTATTCCTGGAGCCCGGGGAGGGACTGCTGGTAACTGAGGTTGATGCATGAGAGTTATTAACGTTGTGGGAGCCAGACCCAACTTCATGAAAATCGCGCCTATAATGCGCGAGATGCAAAAGCACGGTGGGTTTGAACCCATCCTGCTTCACACCGGCCAGCACTACGACGATGCAATGTCGCGCGTGTTCTTTGAAGACCTCAAGATTCCAAAGCCGGATATAAACCTGGGAGTTGGTTCCGGAACCCATGCCCAGCAAACCGCAAAAATCATGGTTGAATTTGAAAAAATCCTAGCGGATATCCGGCCGGATTTGGTGTTGGTAGTCGGTGATGTGAACTCCACATTGGCGTGCAGTGTGGTGGCCGCCAAAATGCTGGTTCCGATTGCTCACGTGGAGGCCGGCTTGCGCAGTTTCGACCGCACCATGCCGGAGGAAATAAACCGCATAGTCACAGATGCCCTGTCAACACTGCTGTTCACAACATCGCGCGATGCCAACGAGAACCTCCTGCGGGAGGGCCATACACCAGACCAGATATACTTTGTGGGCAACGTGATGATCGACACCCTCCTCGCCTTCGCACAGCAGGCAGAGCACTCCGATGTGCTGGAGCGCCTGGAACTTAACAGCAGGCAGTACGCAGTGTTGACTTTGCACAGGCCGGGGAACGTGGACAACCCATCCACGCTTTCACGCATACTGGACGCACTGGAAAACGTCCAGCGCCGCATCCCGATAGTCTTCCCCGCCCATCCCAGAACATCCCAGCGCTTCCACCAATTCGGTTTGGCCGAAAGAGTGGCTTCCATGCCAAATCTTAAGGTGATCGAACCGCTTGGCTACATTGACTTTCTCAAGCTTACTGCTCACGCCAAGCTTGTGTTCACAGATTCAGGCGGGCTCCAAGAAGAAACTACCGTACTCGGTATCCCTTGCTTAACTTTGAGGGATAATACAGAGAGACCGATAACAATCACAGAG
>JBMFPP010000444.1:0-2461 GCA_049969055.1 Armatimonadota bacterium
GCTTTGGCTCGGGCTCTGCAGGTTCAGCGGACTCTAAAATGAGGGTTCCAACCTCCTGGGGCTGAACTTCCGAAGATTCTGCGGATCCCGGCAGGGCGGCTATCTGTTCCCTTGGTTCCGATGGTTTGTGCAGGGTTGATCTGACCATCGCCAAGAACAGGAGCATAATCACAACAGCCGCACCTATTCTGGCAAAGGCCAAATACGTTTGCTGTTGGCGTTCGCGCCTCATATCGGCTTCGTCGGCTTCCAGGCTTTTTCTGTCGAACGGCAGGCTTGCAACGGTAACGTTATCCCCCCGGGATGTGTCTAGTCCGCATGCAGCGGCAATCATGCGTTCGATGTCGGTTCGCTGTTGCGAGGTTAGCCGCCCGTCCACAAGCACCCCTATGGAAAGCCGTTTCACCGAGCCCGGCGTTTCTTTAATGCGCTCTATGCTTTTTGAAACTTGATAATTCTCGGTTTCCTCGGTTCGAGTGTAAGAGCTCGTGCCGGAACCTCCTGCAAGACCTGCGGTGGGGCGCAGGTTGGATGCCACTCCCGGAGGTCCACCGACAGCATTCGGATTACCTGTATATGTTTCGTTCAGGCGCTGGCGGCTGAGCAGAACCCCGGTTTGCTGACCCGGAGTCGCTGGTTGGATCAGCTCTCGTTGGGTTTCTTTGGAGCTGAAATCCATTTCGGCCCGCACGCGCACAACGGCTTTTCCTGCGCCAAAAGCTTTGTCCAACATGGTTTGGAGCTCGTCTTGGAGGTGCTGTTCGTACTGCTGTTGAATCTTAAGGGCGGTTCCCGTGAGAACTGGGCTGGTGCCGTCGGTTCCCAGGCGGTTTGCCGCGCTTGAGAGCAGTCGCCCGCGCGTGTCTACAACGGTTATGTTCTCGGGCTTGAGTCCCTCCACAGCTGATGAAACTAGATGCACAACCGCGCTGACTTCCTCTTCACTCAGCGGAGCACCGTGCTTGAGCTTCAGAACCACCGAAGCAGACGGCTCTTGGCGGTCGCGTTCGAAGAGCCTTTCTTGGGGAATTACCAGGTGGACTCGGGCCTGCTCAACCCCGTTGAGCTGTGAAATTGTCCTTTCCAGCTCACCTTGAACGGCTCTGCGGTAGTTCATTTGCTGGGCGAAGTCGGTCATCCCGAAGTTGTATTTATCGAAGATCTCGAAGCCGACGTTGCCGCCCTGTGGCAGTCCTTCGCTTGCGAGGTTCAGGCGTACATCGTACACCTTGTTAGCTGGAACCTCGATGGTTCGCCCACCCTGAGAGAGCTTGTAGGGGATTTTCTGTTCGCGCAGGCGCTCTGCAATCTGACCGGCGTCGGCCGGATCGAGGTTGGAGTAGAGGACGGCGTACTTGGGGCGGCTTACAAGCACAGATGAGATTGCAATGACCATGAAGAGCACAGCGGCAAAAGACGCCGCAAGCGCCCTTTGCGAACTACTGAGCGATCCCCACTTTTCTCTTAAAAGAGATGTAATTCCCGAAAGCCTTTGGAGCATAGTTTATATTTGGGTTCTCATAATCTCTTGGTAAGCTTCGATGACCTTATTGCGCACCTGAACCAGGATCTGCATACCGCGCGTTGCTTCTTGAATGGCCAAAAGGGCTTCGTGCAGGGATTCGAGGTCGCCGTGTGCCACTTTGCGTGCGGCCTCGTCTGCCCGTGATTGAGCCGCGGAGACTGAGTCTATGGCGCGCGTTATCATCTCCGCAAAAGTGGTAGGCTGATCGGTTTTCGGTGCGCTGTTTGGTGAAGCGCTATTGAACGGCTGTTGTGCAATCGGTTGGATTTCCATTTAGCCATCCCCCTCAAGCACGGCCGAGCTCCATGGCTTTGTGAAGCATGTTTTTGGTTGCCTGCATGGCTGTTACGTTGGCCTCATAAGCGCGGGTTGCCATCATGAGGTCCACCATTTCCTCCACCATGTTGACGTTGGGATAGGAGACGTAGCCGTCAGCGTCGGCGTCTGGGTGGCCCGGGTCGTACACTCGGCGCGGAGGCGTTGGATCCGGTTGAACATCCGCCACCTCCACTCCGCCTTCGGGCAGAGCGCGGAACACCACCTGCTGTCGGATATAAGGCCCGCCCTGTGGTGTTCGGGTTACTTCGGCGTTGGCTATGTTGCGCGCGATAATATCAAGCCGCGTTCTCTGCGCGGCAAGCGCTGATGCACTTATCCCCAATGAGGAAATAATCCCCACTTACGAGCCTCCTTCCCCAAGGACCACTCCAAGCCAGCGGCCCCGCAGAGAGAGCATGGTGATTACTGCTTCGTAGGTTAAAGAGTTCTCTGCCAGGAGCGCGCTCTCAATGTCGATGGAAACATTGTTCCCGTCTGCACGGCCTGGGGATTGGTCCTCTGTTACAAATTTCTCCAAGTTTGCTTCGTCAGCGCGTTTTTCTTCGGCCTCGCGGAGGGCCTCTTCGAACTGCAAAACCTTCCTCTTGTAGCCTGGGG
>JBMFPP010000445.1:0-2447 GCA_049969055.1 Armatimonadota bacterium
GGCGTGGTTAAACGCGCGGTAGAGCGCCTGCGCGAAGCAAACGGCAACCTTACCCTAGGCGACGTTGCCGAAGAAATCAAAAACACGGCCTTCCGTGTAACCAGAGTGGGCGAGCTCATCGGGCGCGAGGTTGCCAAGGCGCTCAATGTGGCCTTTGGAATAGTGGATCTCTCGCTTGCGCCAACCCCGCAGGTGGGCGACTCCGTTGGAGAAATCCTCCAAGCGATGGGCATCAGTGAAATCGGCGGCCCAGGCACCACCGCCGCACTCGCCCTGCTGAATGATGCGGTGAAAAAAGGAGGGGCCTTCGCATCCTCGTCTGTCGGGGGCCTCTCGGGCGCTTTCATTCCCGTTTGCGAGGACGCCTGTTTGGCTCAGGCCGCGGCTTCTGGTTCGCTCACCATTGAAAAGCTGGAGGCCATGACAAGTGTGTGCTCTGTCGGATTGGACATGGTTCCAATCCCCGGTGATACCCCGCCGGAAACTATTGCCGCACTGATAGCCGACGAGCTTGCCATCGGTGTGGTGAACCGAAAAACAACCGCGGCGCGAATTATTCCGGTCCCCGGCAAAAAAGCTGGCGACAAGGCCGTCTTCGGCGGCCTTTTTGGGGAAAGCGCAGTAATGCCGGTGCGCTCCTCAACAGCCGATGCCTTTGTTGCGCTCGGCGGGCGTATTCCAGCTCCTCTGGTTAGCCTCAACAACTGAGCCCGCAACAACTCCCGGGGCTTTTCAAACTTCCGCCAAAGGAGCTTGGTATATACCACGAGAAGCGGGGCATACATCTCCCTGCTAAAGACCCTTCGCAAAACCGGGCTAAACCCCTAAAACTTCTTGCAGGACGGTGATGTTGCGCTGCGCTAAACGCCTCTGCCACTCGATGCGGCCTGGCGGGTATGGCTCGGCGTACGAATAGGCGTGCCGCGCTGCCTCTGCAACCTGCTGAGGGGGTGCATCGTGAGGCAGTATCCATTCTGGGCGACCAACCGCTTCCATGAACGCAGATACTTTCGGATCGTAGCTGAGCGCCACAGAAGGCACATCGGCCAAGGCTGCAAATACCAGTGCGTGCAGTCGCATGGCAACCACAACCCTGTATGCCGCAAAACCGGCCGCAGTTTCAGTTGGCGGACGAACCGGTTCCACCGCGGTCGGCCACACGGCCAACATCGCCGCATGTTCGGCTAATATGCGATCCCACGGCTCCTGCATGGGCACCAAGCGAACGGTCAACCGCGTGGCTCTACCCAATTCTTCGCATAAAGCAGAAGCCTTCCTTGCCGCCCGCCGCCAATCTTCCTCATCGCTCAACTGCATGTTCCAGGGGCGAAGCGAAAGAGCCAAACATCTCTCCCCTTCCCCGATCACTCTCCGAGCAACTTCAAAACTGGGGGGTTCCAGCAGAAATGCCAGGTCGGCGCAAACCTCAACACGTGTCCTCGTTACCCCAATCTTCTTCAGCAGGGAACGGGAGTTTGAATCTCTCAGTGCAACTGCATCTACTCGGTTTAGAACATTGGCAACCGCTTGTCTGGAGCGCTGGCGCACCAAAGGCCCAATGCCTTGCCCCAAAAGCACAACCTTTTTCCCAAACGCAAGAGCCGTTTTTAAGACGAACAGATAGTACAAAAGCGACCTTTGGCTTGTCACATCCTGCAGTAAACTGCCGCCGCCGGCCACCAGCGCGTCGCAGAACATCACAGACTGCAAAAGTCCCCGCAGGCGGTGCACAGAACGAACGCCGTGGAGTTTGCGTGTAGCCCTGGGGTTCGCGGAGAGTACGGTTATGCGTGCCTCTGGAACCGCCTCGCGCAGACCGCGCAGAAGTCCGGCCAGTACAGCCTCATCTCCGCAGTTGCCAAGGCCGTAGTAACCAACGATAGTGAGGCGGGGCGAGGAAACTGACATCGCACCGAAAACCAATCCGTCCTATTCACCGATAGGAAGGCCTGCCTAAGCTCAGGCTGAACCTCTAGAGCCGCGCCGTGCCAGCTTCACGATGATAAAGGCCGCCGCACAACCAAGCAGAATGCCTATCCACAAGCCGTTGAACGCGCGAAGAAGCGATACCGACAGCGGAGTATGAATGTGGCAAAAAGTGTTTATCAAAGACACTTGGCCGATTATACCTATCCACAAAAGCGGCACCGATACCCGCCTTCCCCAAAGCGGTGCAAGCGCCGCAGAGAGGAACAGCGCCGGGTGGCCAATCAAAAACTCCTTCGTTCTGGGACGCACAACCAAAAGCTGGTCCAGCAAGGACCTCAGCTTAAGCTCCAGAGGCGAAACCGCGGATGCGGCTTCATTCCCCGTGCGCGCAATTAAAACCAACAACGCAGCAGAGACAACGACCAGAAAAGCCGCCTGCCATAAAAGCACAGGACTGCACAAAATCTGCTTGGCTCTCGCGCGAATGTCCTCCCAAAACCGGCTCCACGGCCTGCCGT
>JBMFPP010000446.1:0-2437 GCA_049969055.1 Armatimonadota bacterium
GCGAATATGACGAAATAGCCAAAACCGAAGTTCAAAAGGCGTTTGTTTACTCCTTCGAAGAGTCCGCAAGAACCCTGTTGAACAACTATTTGGATAATGTGGAGGCTTACTGCAACAAAACAAAGCTCCGCGACCCCATAACGGACGAGGAGATAGAGCCGGATGAAAAGCTGATGCGCTCTATCGAAGAGCAGATCGGTGTTACCGAGAACGCAAAGAAGGCTTTCCGTGAGGAGATACTGATAAAGCTCTCATCGCTTGCGCGAAGGGGTATCACTTTCGATTACACATCCCACGAACGCTTAAGGGAGGCTATAGAGAAGAAGCTTTTTGCCGACCTGCGCGACGTGGTGAAGATCACCACATCCACCAAAACCCCGGATGCGGAACAGCTCAAGCGCATTAACGATGTGATAGCACGCCTTGTATCCGAACATGGCTACTGCCACGTTTGCGCCAACGAACTGCTGCGCTATGTGGGGTCGCTTTTAAACCGCTGAGAGTTTGAAGCTCGGAAGGGAGCGCGGCTATGCTGATTTCAGTTTCCAGAAGCGATTGGTCACTGCACCGCAAAGGGCCTGCGGACCAACAGCGCCATCAGGAAAAGATCAAACAGGCGATAAAAGACAACCTTGCCGAGATTGTCAGCCAAGAGAGCATAATTATGTCCGATGGGCAGAAGGTTATTAAGGTGCCTATTCGGGCTATTGAGGAGTACAAATTCCGCTATAGTCCTGAAAAGCAAAAGATGGTTGGGCAGGGCCGCGGGGGCAGTAAGGTTGGAGACGTAGTTGGTCGGGAGCAGGATGGAGGCACAGACAGATCCGGTGCCGGCTCCGAACCGGGCGTAGATTACTACGAAACGGAGATCACTATAGACGAGCTGGCCGCCCTTATTTTCGAGGACTTGGGCCTCCCGAACCTTGAGCCGAAGCGATCCCGCAAGGTTGTATCCGAAGCGCTCAGTTTCAAAGACGTGCGAAAGGTGGGCATTTGGGCTAACTTGGATAAGAAGCGCACCATACTCCAGAACATCAAAAGGAATGCCCTGCGCGGGGAACCGAAGTTCAAGGACATCCGCCAAGAGGACCTGCGGTTTAGAACTTGGGATGAGGGCCAAAGGTCTGAATCCAATGCCGTGGTCATCGCGATGATGGATACATCCGGCAGTATGGGCGAGTTCGAGAAGTATATAGCCCGCTCGTTTTATTTCTGGATGGTGCGGTTTTTGAGAACGAAGTATCAGGATGTGGATGTGGTTTTCATAGCTCACCATACAGAGGCCAAGGAGGTAACCGAGCAGGAGTTCTTCACCAAGGCGGAAAGCGGCGGCACAAAAGCTTCTTCGGCCTACCAGTTGGCCCTCGACATCATAGACAAGCGCTATCCAAGCAGTGATTGGAACATTTATCCGTTCCACTTTTCCGACGGAGATAACCTTTACTCGGACAACGACCTCTGCCTGAGACTGGCGGAGGAGCTCTGCGAGCGATGCAACTTATTCGGGTATGGTGAAATTTCTCAAGGGCATTGGTCTAGGTCCAGCACATTGATGGCAGTGTTTTCGCAGATTGCAAATCCCAAGTTTGTGGGCGTAACAATTGCGGACAAGAAAGACGTATATCCGGCGCTCCGTCGGTTCTTCTCGCTGTCTGCCACGCCAGCAGAGTGAAGCTTTGCGGCCGGCGGCGCCTCGTTCGCGCGGTTTCGGAGCCGCCAATGGAAAAAGACAAGGGACTGGAAGAGCTTAGAAAAGCTGTGGAGGAGATATGGGCGGTGGGAGAACGTCTGGGCCTGGACGCCTTTCCTACCCACTTTGAGATTGTGCCCGCTAACATAATGTACGAATTCGGCGCATACGGGCTTCCAGGCCGCTTTTCCCACTGGACCCACGGCAAAGCTTACCACCGCATGAAAACGATCTACGATCACGGGCTCTCGCGCATATACGAGCTGGTGGTGAATACAAACCCCTGCTACGCTTTCCTTCTCGAGGGGAACTCTTTGGTCCAGAACAAACTGGTGATAGCGCACGTCATGGCCCACAGCGATTTCTTCAAGAACAACGTGTGGTTTGCCAATACCCGCCGCGATATGATCGAGGCGGCCAGCGCTCACGCAGAGCGGATCGATAAGTACTGTTTTGAGCACGGTCCCCTTGAGGTTGAGCAGTTTCTCGATTCTGTGCTGGCGGTGCAAGAGCATGTGGATGTACACCAGCGTATTAAGTCGGCGGAGCACGCCGCAGATGCACCGGCAAAACCCCCGAAAAAGCGTCCTTCCACCCCGTACGACGATTTGTGGGAACGTGAAGAGCGGCAGGATCAAGCGGAAAGCGGTTCGGCCCGCCGCTTTCCTCCGGAACCCGAAAAAGATCTGCTCAGGTTTCTGGCGGAAAACGCGCCGGACCTCCAGGATTGGCAGAGGGACTGCATAT
>JBMFPP010000447.1:0-2420 GCA_049969055.1 Armatimonadota bacterium
TTCGAAAGCGCTCCGCTGGCAACAGGGCGGTGGCGTTTTATCGGGTGCAAGCGGTCTCTTTCAGCATCGTGCAGGTCGTTCAGCAGATAGACACCGCCGGAAAGGAGGCAAAAGACGATAAAAGCCGCGCCAACCTTCAGCAAAGCGCCCGCGTCTGTGAACCGGTTTACGAACAAAACCGCGGCGAAGATAACGAGGTTCTTCGTCCACTGCCGCGGACGAAGGCTGAGGAAGACCGCGCGGATCATCTGTTCGGCGAGCCTATAGAAGCGGCAGAGTTGTAAATCACCGGAACTTGATCTCCCAATCGTAGCCGATCTCTGGGTCGTTCCAGGGGCGGCGTATCTCGTCGGGGTTAGAGTAGTTGTAAGGCTCAGTAACGACGTTTATGACGATCGACTCCCCCGGGGATATCCCCTTCCAGCCGTGAAAAACCATGGGCGGTATATGCACCAAGCACGGATTATCCCGGCCGATGAAATGCTCCTCTATGCTCCGATAAGTACTGCTTTCCGGCCGGCCGTCCCAAAGCACAAGCTTTATCATGCCGCAAATGCAGACCACATTATCAGACTGGCGGGCGTGAGCATGCCAGGCTTTAACTACTCCGTGGTAGGTTGTGGTCATGTAAACCTGACCGAACTTCTCAAACTGGGGATCATCGCAGCGCAGCATCTCCATTAGGCGCCCGCGCTCATCCGGTATCACCCTTAGGACCTTTACGCTTACACCCTCTATCACTGCTGTGCACCAGTTGGAGCAAGCTTCTCTTTGCGGAGAACCTCGTTCATGCTTCCAGAACGGAAGCCCTGCAAATCGAGCGTTACATACACGTAGCCGAGTTCCTTCAGCTTCGACACGATCTCCGCGGCGGCATCTCCGTCCAAAAGCCTCGGAAACTCCTCCCGCGGCACCTCGATTCTGGCAATATCAGAATGGTGGCGCACCCGCACCTGGTTGAAACCCATCTGCTTTAAAAACCTTTCGGCCGAGGCGATCCTGTTCAGTATATCGGCCGTGATACGAGTTCCATAAGGAACCCTCGAAGCCAAACAAGCGGACGCGGGTTTGTTCCACGTGGGCAGTCCCAACCTCCGAGAAAGCTCTCGGACTTCGGCTTTGGTAATACCGGCCTCCACCAATGGAGCGCGCGCGTTTACCTCTTTGGCGGCCTGAGAACCTGGGCGGAAGTCTCCAAGGTCGTCGGCATTAGCACCGTACAAAAGCCACTTTATTCCTCTGGATACTGCCACCTCAAACATCTTGGCAAACAGCTCTTTTTTGCAGTAGTAACATCGGTTTGTTGGATTGCTTGCGTACTGTTCGTTCTGGAGCTCCTGCGTTTCTATAAACACGCATTCCGCACCAATCTGGCGTGCCAGACCGCGCGCTTCCTCGGCCTCCTCCGGTGGGTAGCTTTCCGACAGTGCAACGATGCCGATGCACTTGTCTCCCAAAACGTCGTGAGCCACCTTAAGCAGGAAAGTGCTGTCTACACCTCCGGAGAACGCCACTGCGGCGCTCCCCATATCAGCCAAAATATTCTTTAAACGGTTTAACTTTCCAAGCAGGTTGGATTCCTGGATCACACCAACGTTTAAATCTTGGGTCTGCATACCCGGAATATCTCCAAGCTTTATGATTTCGAAGCCGGGGGCCATTCTCCCTTGAATACAAACCTGGCGGGGCCGGTGAGGTACACATCCCCCTCCCCGTCCCACTCAACATACAAGCTTCCGCCGCGGCTCACCACTTCAATGCGGGGGGCTACGGTGAAACCGGCAAGCCGCGCGGCTACGGCAACTGCGCATGCTCCTGTACCGCAACCAAGCGTTTCACCAACACCGCGTTCCCATATGCGAACCAAAATTCGATCGGGCCGGATTACATCGGTCCACAGTACACTGGTGCGCTCCGGATAAGCCGGGTGCACCTCGATGGCGGGGCTGAGCAGAGCAAAATCGCGCTCCCACAAGGCTTCCGGTGCAAACACCACCGTGTGCGTCGTTCCCACAGAAAGCGAAGTAACCTCCAGCTCTCTGTCCAAAACGCGAAGCGGGCGTCGGACAACGGTTTCGCCGTCGAAATTCGCCGGTATGAGGCTGGGGCGCAGTTCTGGCCTGCCCATGCTGGCCTTTACCAAAGCTGGGGGACCGAGATCGAGCACTACCGCCGACCTCTCTCCAGCCGATGTCTCCACGCGCAGAACAACATTCGGTGGAACACCCTCGACGCATGAATAATAAGCCGCGGTGCACCTAAGACCGTTGCCGCAGTGATCTTCGCTTCCATCGGGATTGAACATTCTCATGCGAAAATCGGCCGTCTTGGAGTTCAACAGCACCAAAAGCCCGTCCGACCCAACGCCCGTGCGCCGCCGGCACATTTCAACTGCAAGCCTGGACCACGCAAGTTCTGGG
>JBMFPP010000448.1:0-490 GCA_049969055.1 Armatimonadota bacterium
CGTTGTATCCGCCCAAGCTTTCAAGCCGCATCTTCGGCGCAAACGGGGTGATCAGATGCCATCTAATACTGCTGAACCGCCCTGCCAGCGGCGAAAACCGCGTCCCCAAGTCCATGCTCACACGCCCCGACCGCAGGCGCAGTTCGCCCAAAAGGTCCCGCCATTTCCCGCGGTTCAAATCGTAGGCCGAAGACACAAGCACCAAAGCGCTTTGCCCGGGCTGGTAGCGCGCCCTCAAAAGCAGATCCTGCCATCTGAAGGGGCCGCCGCGCAGATCAACACCTGTGGAGGCAGACAAACCGATGGACCCAGAGCGGTGGGCCACCCCAACCGCCAAAGTGTTGTACCTCCAAGGCTGGTCAAACCGAAAAGGGGTATACCCAACTGGGTTCAGGTAGCTGTGGTATATGTTGAAGCTTGTGCGCGAATTCGGTCGGGAATTCCAGCGCACATTTGTCGAAACCACGTACTGAGCCGCGCTGTTTCCGTA
>JBMFPP010000448.1:500-2410 GCA_049969055.1 Armatimonadota bacterium
GCGCGCTTACCTCCGTTCCACCCAAACGCCACCGCCTTTCATCGGACTGCAGATCCAAAAGCAGACGCGTTGTTTGAACGCCCGACGGAAGCTCTTGGTACTCGCCGTACGCCAGGTTAACGCTTCCGGGAAATATGTTTGACCAAAACCCGCCGAGCCGCCGCCCCGTAGTGCGCAGGCTCAACTCGGGCAGACGGTCTAGGCTTGCAAAATACCCCAATGCATCGGAGCCGCCAAGCCTCTGCCTTTTCGTATAAATCAGGGTTAAATCCGCGGGCTTCACACTGCTTGTCACGTTGAAAGACGTGTCCAGCTCCCTCTGCGAATAAGACGGAGATGCTGTGTCAAAAAGATTAAACCCCAACCGGGCCGAGGTGCGGCCGAAGCCTAGAGACTGATCAAACTCCAGTGAACTCCGCCTGTAGCTTCCGAAACCACCACCGGTATCATCTATGCGATAAACAATACGCGCTGGATGCCGCGGCGAGGCCCAAGACACACCGATCTGATGCGATGTGGTGCTGGTCCCGGCAAAGTAGCGCGCGCTGTTCCGCCTCATATCGCTTAAAAGCTCCAGCTCCGCGCTTCCCAACCTCTGCTTGTGCCGAAAGCTTCCCGTCAGCTCACGCCTTCCCTCGAAGCGGTTCAAAAGACTGTAAAGAATTAAACTGCCTCCGCCGCCGGCCAACCTGTAGGCTTGCTCCAACCCTAAGCCGGCGCCGAGCTTCGTCATAAAATCCAACTTTGCGGTTCCAACGGCGTTTTTACCAATGGGATACGTGTAGCTTGTCTTCAAATAAATTCCTTCAACACTGCTCTGCCCAACTTCTGGAGATAGATCATATCTGGTTGTCTGCTCCGCGCGCCTCAGCGGCAAAGTAAGCCGCTCCCACGTAAACCACCTCACCCGACCGATATACAGAGAAGCACCGCGGATAACTATCCTTCTGTCGGGCACTATCACCACCCCGCGCCCCACTATCCTATAGTGCGGAACAGACCTGTCGCAGGTAGTGGCGATCAATCCGTGCCCCTCAATCTTTTCGGCTGTTTTCGTGATGTCCGCCCCTTCTATGTAAAAAGGCGAAAGCATTACCTCAGGATGCAGTATCAAACGCGCAGTATCAACACTCCACTCCTGTGTCTTCAAATTCATTCGCACAGAAACAGCCTGAACATCCTGGCCGCTTCCGACAATCCTCACACCGCCGCCCAGAACCGCCTCGCCGGCCCGCAGGTCTGCCGATATCCACTCGGCCGTTATGCTGTAGCCTCTGTAAAGCATGCGCACCGCCCCGCGTGCCTCAAGCTTCTGCGCCTCCGGATGATACCTGCACCAGGCAGCGCTTACCTCCAGCGGAAATTCCCGTGAGTTTGATCTGGGAGAGAGCGGCTTGCTCGCATCTAAATCCAAGCCATCGTTTGGAGCAACCTCTGCATCCTGCCGAGTAAAAATTGGGTTTTCGGAAGGAAGTTCACCAGGTTGGCGGAGCAAATCAACCTTCGCACAGGCTTCGGCGCCGTCTGCAGGAACCACAGCCTGCCCCATTGAACACCCAGCGCACGGCAAAATCCACGCCCAAGCCGCCAAAGCAAACCGCGCCCACCATCGCCGCAACCCTACTCCTCCCTCCAAAGCATGTACAAACCAACTGCGGCAAAGAGGATGTTCGGAGTCCAAGCCGCCAGAAAAGCCGGCACGCGGCCTCCGGCCCCAAGCTTCTGCCCAAGGAAGTACGCATTCCAGTAGAAAAACGAAAGCAGTATCCCGATCAGCAGTCCTGCAAAGCCCCCAAACCGTGAAAAGTGCACCGAAAGCGGCATCCCAACAACAGCAAGCACCAAACAAGCGAACGGTATGGCAAATTTGAACTGGTACTCAACCTGCATAGCTCCCACCGATATGCCGC
>JBMFPP010000449.1:0-2408 GCA_049969055.1 Armatimonadota bacterium
TTCCAAGCGATTCTGCGCACGATTTAACCTCGTCGGGATCTCCGGTAAGGTCCCAAAGCACATGCAGTGCGACGCTTGGAGCGATTCCAGTGAATTTGTGAACCTGCGCCGCATCTTCGAGTTTTTCTTGTATGGTGACGGCGGCTCCGGGTTGGTAAAACACCCCGAAGCGAGTACCGGAATCTGCATATCCCCAGGACGGAGTTTCAATCTGCTGTTTCTTCAGGCGCTCTTTCACGCTGGTGATATCAATGCCGCGCTCAGACAGGCTGTCTTCGAGAAATGCTAATTGGCTGTGGTGGTCCACTGGCATGAGTATGCCCTCCGGTATTCGAATTTTGTCAATCTGTGAACAGTTTCAACGGCACAAGGGGCTGTCCCTGCAAGGGGGTATGGAAAGCCGAGGGTTAGCTGTTTGGCTGATGAA
Organism: Armatimonadota bacterium; assembly: GCA_049969055.1. GTDB lineage: Bacteria > Armatimonadota > DTGP01 > DTGP01 > JBMFPP01 > JBMFPP01. The sequence continues at coordinate 428 of JBMFPP010000449.1, forward strand.
ATTACCACCGGAAACTGCTCAGAATGGGTGCTATTTGCCATTTTTGGGGCACAATGTGTTCGTGAGGAGGGATCAGTGGTTCGGAACGGCGGTGGAGATATGGTAAAATATTAAGGAGAGGGAGCGTTGTCCTGCTCCCCCGGTCTTTCTGCCCCGAACATTGGAGGCTGGAAAGATCGCCAGGGCACGCTCCCTCACTCTTCCCGCGCAAACCATCCTCTCCTACTGGTTAAGCTCCCTGCAACCGTTGTACCAAAACGCTGTCTTGTAGCTGCCAGGCACAGGGAGTGTCCTATTTACCTCGAAAATAATGATCGGTGCTGTTCCCTTGCTTCTTAAGGTGCAAAGTTTCGCTTCTGAGCGGGGAAAAAACAAAATTCAGTCTTTGGAGGAGCTGATGTCATCTTACCTCAGATGCCGTGGAAACACCCATACACACACCACGGTAAGCGACGGCGACGTGCCGGTTGGGGATGCTGTTGCTTGGTACAAGTCTCACGGTTACCATTTCGTGGTGATAACAGATCATAACAGGATTGCGGATGTTTCTGGATTGAGCACCTCGGAGTTTCTGGTTATCCCCGGCTGTGAGATCAGTCTCAATGCGGAGGATAAGCCGGTGCATGTTAACGCGCTCAACGTGCAGGAGATGCCCAAGTGTGCGCCCGGCAAAACCATCGCGGAAACTCTTCAGAAAGAGGTGGATGCAACCAGAGATTTCGGCGGCGTGCCTCAGGTAAACCACCCGAATTGGTGTTGGGCCTTTACGCATGTTCAAATGGCCGACCTTACTGGATGCCGCCTTTTGGAGATTTACAACGCCGGCACTGACTGCAATAACTTTGGAGCGGGTGGGATGCTGTCCGTGGAAGAGATTTGGGACAATCTTTTAACCCAAGGCATGCGCATCTACGGAGTGGCGGCAGATGATTCGCATCATTTTGCCCGCGAGTTTTGGGGGCGTGTTTCGCCGCCCGGAAGAGGCTGGGTTGACGTGTGGGTTCCAGAGCTGACGGTGGAGGCGGTGCTGTCTGCGCTTGAGGAAGGCAGGTTCTATGCTTCATCGGAAATATCACTCAGCGCTTACGAAGCGACCAACAGCCGCATTTCGCTGAGGATAGAGCAGGTGGACGACTTCCGGTACACCACCACGTTCATAGGACGTGGGGGCAAGGTGCTGGCCGAGAAGTACGGCACGGATGTTCACTACGATATACGCGGGGATGAGGGATACGTGAGGGCACGTATATTCTCATCCAATGGAGGATACGCGTGGACGCAGCCGGTGTTTTTGGAGTAACAGCCGGCAGATAGATCGGTGCTTTTTAGCGAGGCTGTTCCTGTAGGTTGAGAACAGCCTCGCGTTTGCTTCAGCAGGTGGAGCCGGGTTACGAAGGCTTCGAGGCTTTGGGGCCTATGAGGCCTTCGTTCAACATGGTAATGAAGGCGGAGTCGTACACGTCCAACGGCATGTCCACGCGCCCTCGCCTGCGGCTGGATTCGTAGGTGGCGAAGATAACCTCGGTGGCATGCAGAGCCCTACGTGCAGACAGCTCTGGCTCGCGCCCGGTTCGGAGGGCGTCAACCAAGTCTGCAATCGCCCGCTTTATGGCCACATGGTCATGCAAGCCTTCTTTAGTTTCGATTATTTGCCAACCGGCGGCTTTCTCGTTCATCAGGCGAAGGACAGGCTGATCCCAGTGGATTTCTATAATGCCATTGGACCCTATGAGGCGGTTTGCGAAGCCCACATCCGACCCGGCTCCAGTGAACAAGAGGCCGCGCACGCCGTTAGCGAACTGAAAGTCGCAGATTGCTTGGTTTTCCAGCGGGACGCCGAACACTTTATGTTCTCTGCGCGAGTCGATCTGGCCGATGACCCACTCTGGGGGCGTTTCATCGTTGTAGAAGAAGAACATGTCTAACCAGTGCGTGCCCCAGTCGAAGATATCCGCGCAGGCGCCCTCGATGCGCTTCAACT
>JBMFPP010000450.1:0-2408 GCA_049969055.1 Armatimonadota bacterium
GCTTTGGGCTAATACTACATTTAATGCTTGGAAGAATTCTCCTTTAGGTTGCACGGTTAGCATGTTTTTGAAATCAAAACCCAGGTTTTGCAATCTTTCCCGTACAGTTACAAAGTGTTTACGTATTCGTTACAAGAACCGGGCATAAAAATGGGTGATGGATAGATACCTGCTTACGCAAGCTCGGTAAAGCTGTGCGGTCGGACTTGGGGGAGTCTGACAAGGCACACACCGAGACATCAAGCCCAGGCATGCTGGATGCTTTGCCTGGGTGTGCTTTGGAGAGAGGCGCGCGGATGTTAGTTCAGACTCAGGAACAGCGAATGGCGGCCAAGCCCGATCCGCAGATGATCTTGGCCAATACTCTGCTGAACATGTCCTGCTTAGAATTGGCGCAGGTAGTACAGCAGGAGGTTTCCGACAACCCCGCCCTTGAATACGAAGATGATGTGTGCGCCGATTGTTTCGATCAAGGAGTTTTGACAAACCAACAAGGGGTGATTGAACGTCAAAACTTCTTGTCCGGGGATGTGAACGTGACCTCAGAAGAGGTTTTTGGTGGGCTTGGCTGTTCGGCTTTTGCCTACCGAAATGTTGGCAAACGCTCCGGCGATGAAGGCGATCCTGTGGATCCGGTTGCTTTGGCGGAGCAGAAGGTCACGCTTCGTGAGCATCTGGAGTGGCAGGTGGGGATTGTTGTAAGCCGAGAGGACCGTGAGATAGCAGACTACATAGTAAGCAACATAGATGATAGAGGCTACCTCTGCTGTGGCATCGAGGAGGTGGCGAGCGCTTGCGGCACAACGGTTCAGAATGCCGAGCGGGTGTTGAAAGCAGTGCAGTCTTTGGATCCACCCGGAGTTGGAGCCAGGGACCTGCGTGAATGTTTGCTGATTCAGCTTGACGACTTAGCGGCCGAGGGGGTAGATACCTCACTTCCGGTCCGGATGGTGAGGGATTTTTGGGATGAGCTGGTGAACCGCAGATTCGGCCCCATAGCGCGCCGCATAGGGGTGCCGCTGGACAGCGTTCTTGACGCCTTTGAGTTCATCCGAAAGAATTTGTGCCCGTATCCAGGCACTGGCTTCAGGCCTTCTTGGGAGAGGAACAAGCACAAAGAGATCCCAAGCGTTAAGCCCGACGTGGTTGTTTACAAAGGCAAGAACGGAGAGCTTCGGGTGGAACTGGTTGAACACGAAGGCACATCTGTACGTTTGAGTAGCACCTACTTGGAGCTGTGGAAGGAGGTTCAAAAGAAGCCGAAAGCCTTCTCCGAAGCCGAGAAGCGGCACATGAGCGAAGCACTTGCGCGGGCTCATATGTTCGTTCGGGGTTTGGAACAGCGGAGGGAGCTACTGCGCAAAATAGCAGAATGCATCGTCGACGAGCAGAGGCCTTTCTTCCTTTCGGAGTCTCCGGAGGACCTTCGACCCCTTACCCAGTGCAGGTTGGCGGCCCTTCTTCAGGTGCATGAGTCCACCATAAGCCGCGGCGTGTCTGAGAAGTACATTCAGCTTCCCAGCGGTCAAGTGGTTAGCTTCCGGTTCTTCTTCGGCAAGGCGCTCAGTGCCAAGCATATGGTGAAGATGATTGTACAACAGGAAGACCCAACAGCTCCGTACAGCGACCAGCAGATATCCGAAATCCTCAAAAAGCTTGGGTATTCGGTGGCGCGGCGTACTGTGCTGAAGTATAGAGAGGAGATGAACATCCTCTCATCTCGGCAGCGCATCGATCGGTTAAACCGAGCAAACCAGATTGCACCGCAGAGTTGACGGTGGTGACAATTCGCGTCAGTATTTATGCTCGCACGCCAAAACTGACATGATTTGTCACGTTTTTGCCGGGAGGGATGCCGTGTCAACATCACCGGTTCTTGACACCCCTGGGAGTTTGCCATCCGGTGTGGATCGTCCGGTCGATGTGCTTTCGGCCGCTTTGGCGCACGAGTGGCGTGGAGCGCTGGCCCCAATCAAGGCGGCGGCCCAGTGTTTGGAATCCATTTCGTCCAGTGCTGAGGAGATTCAGCCTCTTGTGCGCCTTATTGTTGAAGAGGTGGAGCGATTGTCTTGTTTGGCTGAGGGTATTCTTCAGTGCTTCAAGACAGTGCCAAGCCCGTGCAGGGTCAATTTGAAGCGCCTGATTGATTCGGTGGTTCAAGCGGCCAAGATCCAGTGGCACGATGTTTGCATCGAGTTCGAGGCGATCGTTGAGGACGGTTTGCCGGATGCGTGGGTGGACGAAGCTTTGATCCGTCGGGTTTTGATGAATCTGGTGAGCAACTCTTGTCAGGCAATAGGCGCCGGTTCTGGTACGGTGCGGCTTGCCGCCTCGCAGTTTAAAGACCGCAGGTTTGTGCGCATCTCTGTTGAGGATGACGGCCCTGGGGTTCCAGAAGGCTTCGAAGC
>JBMFPP010000451.1:0-2407 GCA_049969055.1 Armatimonadota bacterium
GTCCACCATGCCCGGCTGTATCTCTGCGATGGCCGACCGATCGCGGTCGTATATTACTTTGCTGGGGCGCTGAGCGGCTCCCATCTCCAGGAAGTATATACCGATTCGAGAGCCGCCCCGGATGATATGGGAGGTTCCAACTCCGAAAGACCGTAGGTAGGCGATGCATGCGTCGCCGAGCTCGTTTTTGGGGAGGCGCGTAACAAATTCGGTGTGGACCCCCAGCTGAGCTAGCACGGCCGCCACATTAGCCTCTCCGCCGCCGTAGACCACGTCGAAACTGCGCGCCTGCACAAAGCGCTGAAAGCCGGGCGGGCTCAGCCGCATCATTATCTCACCGAAAGTTACAACCTTGCTCATATTTGCTTCACCGCTAGCATAAAGCTTCGTTCAAACGAGATGCTGTTTTCTGGTATTTACTTCTCCAGGCTGCACAGCCTACCTGCGTTCGAGGCGCGGGTGTGTTCCGAAATTGTTGGAACTTCGAAGGAAGAAGCATGTTTGCCGCAGAAAGCTTGCAGTGACCGCACCTCTGCAGGAAGTTTGCGGAGAGGAGAGAAGAAATGCGAAGTGCGGCGGAAGCGGTGCTTACACTTCTGTGCATTTCTCGCAAGCTGTTTTGCAACGCCACCGTTGTTGCGGTGGTTTTAGTATGGGTGCTCGAAGAGTTTGCCGGCGCAGTCAGCGGGGTGCTGGTTTTGGCAAGCTCTTCGCCGCAAGGTTTTACGGAGGTTGGTGCGCTTATGCAGGCTGAAGCAGTAACCGTGGATCGGTTGCGGTGCGAATATGCTGTTAATCCTTTGGGTATCGATGTTCGTCGGCCAAGGCTGAGTTGGATCATTCGCTCTGGCCGGCGCGGTGAAGTGCAAACGGCTTATCAGATTTTGGTTGCCAGCAGTGAGGCGAACCTGAAGGCCAACAGAGGCGATCTGTGGGACAGCGGAAAGGTTGAGTCCGACCAATCCTGCCATGTTGTGTATTCCGGAAAAGAGTTGGGGTCTAGAACAAGGTGTTTCTGGAAAGTGCGTGTGTGGGACCGCGGCGGCAAGCCATCACCGTACAGCCAGCCGGCTTTGTGGGAGATGGGGCTGTTGGAGCCAGATGATTGGAAGGCCAAGTGGATATGCTTCCCTCCGCCGCTGGACTCCTCCGGCAGGTCGGAAATGGGGCCGTCGCCCTACATGCGCAAGAGTTTTTCTGTTGACCAACGGGTGGCGAAGGCGCGGCTGTATGTTACCGCACTTGGTCTTTACGAAATGTACCTTAACGGCAGGAGGGTTGGTGACCACGTATTTGCACCGGGGTGGACCGATTACACCAAAAGGGTGATGTACCAGACCTATGATGTAACCAACATGCTGCGGATTGGCGAGAACGCACTGGGCGCCGTGCTGGGAGACGGTTGGTATGCAGGATACGTTGGTCTCGGCGGAAGGAACAGATACGGGGCTTTCCCATTGTTGCTTTGCCAGCTGGAGATCGAATATGCGGACGGAAGTACGGCGGTTGTTGTTTCTGACGAAACTTGGCGTGCCTCACACGGCCCGATCTTGGCATCGGACATGCTGATGGGCGAAACTTACGACGCCCGGAAAGAGATGCCGGGGTGGAATAAGCCTGGTTTCGACGACTCCGAATGGGAGCCGGTCACTGTTAAGGATGTTCCCAATATCAAGCTGGTGGCGCAGGTGGGGCCGCCTGTGCGCAAAACTCAAGAGTTGAAGGCCAAAAGCGTGTCTGAACCGGCTCCCGGAAAGTTCGTGTTTGACCTTGGGCAGAACATGGTGGGTTGGGCAAAGCTGAAGGTGCATGGGGAAGCCGGCACTCAGATTACCCTCAGGTTTGCCGAGATGCTCAACCCCGACGGCACTATTTACACCGCAAACTACAGAAGTGCGAAGTGCACCGATGTCTATATTCTGCGGGGCGGCGGCACGGAAGTGTACGAACCGCACTTTACTTTCCGGGGGTTTAGATATGTGGAGGTAACCGGCTATCCGGGCAAACCGCCGCTGGATGCTGTCACCGGTGTGGTTGTGCACTCTGATATGCCGCTGACGGGCCGCTTCGAGTGCTCGAAGCCGATGCTTAATCAGCTTCAGAGCAATATCGTTTGGGGCCAGCGCGGCAACTACCTCAGCGTGCCCACCGACTGCCCCCAGCGCGATGAGCGATTGGGCTGGACCGGGGATGCTCAGATATTTGCCAAGACCGCCGCTTTCAATATGGATGTTGCCGGATTCTTTACCAAATGGCTCATCGATTTGGAGGAGGCTCAAACCGAGGACGGAGCTTTTCCGGACGTGGCTCCGAGGGTTGCCGCCGGCGCCGGCGTGGCCGCTTGGGGAGATGCAGGCGTGATATGCCCCTGGACCATTTACCTGTGCTACGGCGATAAAGATGTAAT
>JBMFPP010000452.1:0-2406 GCA_049969055.1 Armatimonadota bacterium
CACCGTGGCGTAGGCCGTCATCACCAGCACTTCCGCAGACGGGTCGGACTCTTTAGCCAGGCGCACCACGTCCATACCGCTTCCATCGCTCAGCCTCAAATCTGTTACCACAACGTCGAAGGTATTGCTGCTCAAAAGCGAAGCGGCTTCGGATGCGCTTGCGGCTGTTTTGACTTTGTACCCCCGCCGCCTTAAAGCCGCACCCAGCGCTAGGCGCATAGAAGCTTCGTCGTCAACCACCAAAATCGAGACCATCTGGCGCCCTCTCCGCTGGGGCCGGCAGGCTTATCACGAATCGAGCGCCGTGCCCCAATGTGCTTTCTGCCCTTATGGATCCTCCATGCATCTGGACAATATTTTTGGCTATAGCCAAGCCCAATCCTGTTCCGTTCTGCTTCCCGGTATAGAAGGGTTGAAATATCTTTTCCATCTCCTGCTCAGGAATGCCGGGGCCTGTATCCTGCACCGAAATCTCCACGCATTGTCCCGAAAACCTGGAGGCAATCGTTAGCTCTCCTCCGGCATCCATCGCTTCCACAGCGTTGATGATAATGTTCAAAAGAGCCTGCCGCATCTGGTCGGGATCGAGAAGCACCTCAGGAAGATCTGGCGCGTGCTCAAAACGGGTTGTAATGCCGCGAGACACAAGTTCCTTTGGATCCACGCTTTTTATCACATCTCTAAGAAGCGCGTTCACATCTGTTAACCGCATCTGCGGTGGGCGGAAGCGGGAGTAAGAGAGAAAGTCACTCAGGATCCTGTTTAGCCTTCTCGCCTCTTCCACCACAATCCCGAGGAGCTCGCGCTGTTCACCGCTCAGAGGTAGGCTGGCTTCACTGCTCAAAACGTCCGCTGCCGTAATAACCGCCCCGAGAGGGTTCCGAATTTCGTGCGCCAGACGGGCCGCCGCTTCCCCCACAGATGCCAGTTTTTCGACGGTTTTCAGGCGCTCTTCTAAGGCGCGCTTTTCGGTTAAGTCCCGCACCACTTCAATCACATACATCACCCGCCCCTCAGCGTCGGTTATGGGGAAAGTGGATATGTCCAGAAAGCGCCGCGAACCTTCGGGGCCGTTTGCGAAAGCCTCCACTCGCTGTGCCTTCCCCGTACTAAAGGTTACCGGGGCGACGCAGTGCGGACACGGGGTGGGACTGCAGAAAAAAGCCTCGTGACACTTCCGCGGCTCAGAACTCTCCGGAGACTCCAGAAGCGCCTGCTTTGCGGCTTTGTTGAGGAATATCACTCTGTGTTCCCTGTCCACGATTTTGATGGAGTCTTGAATACCATCCAGTGCGGCCTGCAGTAGGGCCTTTTCGGAATCTATCCCAGGCGGAAGCTGCATTTAAGCCCCTCCAATGCTTGCTGAGGCGGTAGGAGGCCTGTGTAGCAAACCGCAAGTGCGGGTTTCTCTGTGCGCCGGGCGGGCGAACCTAACGCCCCAAATCGATGCGGCGCAGGAATGAACCCGGATCGACAATTCTCACCTCTCCGAACTGGCGCAGTTTGAGCAGATGCTCATCAGAGGTTATCAGATAGTTGGCGTTAGAGGCAAGCGCGCAGTCCAAAAGTTTGTTATCCTCCGGATCTTCAAAAACAACGCGGACGCTGCCGTTCGGAACGGTGCGCTGTGCCGATAGGAGAATCTCGACAGCGTAGGCGTAAAATCGGTCGCTGACCCCAATGCTCCTGAGAACCGAGCGCACCTCGCGCTCGACCTCATCAGATACGCATGCCACCAAGTTACCGCTTCTGCAGGCGCGCAGAACGGCCGCTGAAGCGCTTCTCCAGTTCCAGTACGCGGCCACGAACACGTTCGTGTCGAGCACCACGCGCGGCTTACCCAAAAGGCCGGAGTCCCCCACTGGAGATTTCCGGCTACGATCGGGAGGCTTCTGCATTTTCGCCGCCTGTGCGCCTGCGTCGGGCCAGCTCCCTCGCCAAGAGGGCACGCACACGCTCCCGCAGGCCCTTGTTCCGAATGCAGCCAGCGATTGCCTCCAGCTTTTCCAGATCCTCCCCAGAAAGGCCCTCAAGCAAACGCTTCTCCTGCTCGGCATTTGGCTCTTCAGCCCGCTCTTCGTTCGGGATACTCCCCACACGAAAGCGGATATCCTTGACCACCGCATTCCCAAGGCGCCCGTTCAGCTCCTCAACAAGCCGCTCCTTGTAAAACGAGAGCTCGCAGACCCAAGCGTTGGACCTAGTTCGCACATAGAGAACCCCGCTTTTAAAACCCTCAACAAACGTGGCCTTGGCCACCTCAGGTCCGACTATCTCGGACCAGATTCCGGCCGGGCCGGCACCCTCCAAGCACCCAGAGATCCCCTCTCTGGCGGCGGCGTCTCGAAGCACTGCTTTCAGCAGTCTCATCTAAGCTCCTCCAAAGCGCCGGACTCCACCTTGTAC
>JBMFPP010000453.1:0-2399 GCA_049969055.1 Armatimonadota bacterium
CCTCACCCCGGTGCTTGTCCACCCGTTCTGGTTTGCAAGCCCAGAAAACGGGTGGGCCAACACTTTCCACCACCTGATACCATCTTGGTTTGCACCCAGAGATCTCTCTGTGCTGCGCAGGTACTACACCGGCTCTGGAACAGTGGACACTCCAGAGCTGATACGCGCCTGGCTTGTGCCGTGTTTGGTGTGGGGATCTTTCCTGATAGTGATCTCTTTCATGATGCTCTGCATGAGCGCAATTCTGCGCAGGCAGTGGGCCGACGGAGAGAAGCTGAGCTTTCCCATCATCCAACTGCCTCTGGAAATAGCAAGGTCGGGAAGCTTAGACCGACTGTTCAGAAGCAAAGCGCTTTTAATCGGATGCCTCCTGCCAATAATTATCGAGTCGATAAACGTGGCAAACTCGCTTGCTCCTTCGATCCCGCGCATCCCGCTCGGCCTCTACAACATCGGCGCTTTCTTCACCCAACCACCGTGGAATGCTCTTTCTTGGTGGCCGCCGCTGTTCATTTCGTTCTTTCCGTTCGGAACCGGTTTAACATTTTTCCTACCGCTGGACCTATCGTTCAGCTCTTGGTTTTTCTACCTGGCGAGGCGTTTTGCAGAGGTCGGCGCGAATGCACTCGGCTGGTACGGCGCATCGGCTCCAACCGGTCTGTCGAGGTTTCCTTTCATTCGAGAGCAGGCGTCCGGTGGCTGGATTGCTCTCTTCATCCTAACAGTGTGGACCGGCCGCCATCACCTTTATTCAGCCGTAAAGAGCGCTTTCGCCAGGGGTAAAGCACCGGATGAAGGAGAAGCTTTACGGTACCGCTGGGCGATTTGGGGCCTACTAGCCGGCATGATCTACCTTTTGGCTTTCAGCGTGGCCGCAGGCATGGCCGGCTGGGTCGCCCTGATTTTCTTTACGCTTTACTTTGTGCTCACCGTAACCATGACGCGCATACGCGTTCAGCTCGGCCCTCCAGCCCTTGAGCTGTTCTTTGTAAACCCAGAACACCTGCTGATAACCTTCACCGGCACCCGGGTGCTGTCCGGCGGCAGTCTCACCGTGCTCTCGTACTACTTCTGGTTCAACCGATGCTACCGCTGTCAACCCATGGCCCACCAGCTTGAATCACTGCAAATGGCAAAAACCGTTGGAGCGTGCTTACCCAGCATCGCTTTCTGGATGGCTTTGGCAACCGTTGTGGGAATTGCATCCGGCATTGTGGCCACCTTGCTCCTGTACAACAACGTTGGTCAGGCCAGCGCAAAGATCATGACCTACCGGACCGGGGTTGGTTGGGAAGCATTCAACCGCCTAAACGACTGGCTGCGCAATCCACGGGGCCCAGATGCACTGGGCATAACCGTCTGCTTCGCCGCCGCGCTGTTCGGCCTGCTTTTGGGAAGCCTCAGAAACCAGTTTGTTGCCTTTCCCTTCCACCCAATAGGCTACGCATTCTCCACCTGCTACGCCATGGAGTACTTCTGGTTCCTGTTTCTAATCACATGGCTTGTAAAGCTGCTGGTGGTGCGCTATGGGGGAATGCGGCTTTACAGGCAGGCCATACCGTTCTTCATGGGTTTGGTGCTTGGAGACTGTATTGCCGCCTTCTTTTGGGCCATGGTTGGGTGGGCCTTCGACTGGCACGGATGCGCCAGATACTAAAACCTCGGCAGGATACATACGCCGCACTGCAGAAGCTGAGATTGAACCGGAAAGGAGGAGATTTTTATGCGGCTTAGAGGCTTGCTCCTTATTATAGCGCTTGCACAGATTTTGAGCACAGCCGCAGCTCAAACCGCCCGCGAAACCAGAGAGCAGTTCCTGGCCCGCACCAAGTGGTGGCGCGAAGCCAAATTCGGCATGTTCATCCACTGGGGTATCTATGCAGTGCCTGCCGACTGCACTGACCTCCGCGGCAATAAGGGCATCGCTGAGTGGTACATGTCCAACAAGCAAATGCAGGTTAAGGACTACGAAAAGTTCGCCGCCCAGTTCAACCCTGTCAAGTTCGATGCGCGAAAGTGGGTCAAAACCGCCAAAGATGCCGGCATGAAGTACATCGTTATCACCAGCAAGCATCACGATGGGTTCTGCATGTTCGACTCCAAGCTCACCGATTACTGCATCACCAAAGCAACGCCGTTCAAGCGCGACCCCATGAAAGAGCTCGCTGCCGAGTGCCGGCGCCAGGGCATAAAGCTCGGCTTCTACTATTCCATCATGGATTGGCACCACCCAGACTACCTCCCGCGCCGCCCATGGGAGCAGAACGTGCGCCCCGCGGCCGGAGCAGACCTAAACCGGTACATCGAGTACATGAAAGGCCAGCTTCGTGAGCTCCTCACCAACTACGGCCCAATCGCCATTCTTTGGTTCGACGGCGGCTGGGAGCACAACGCCCAAG
>JBMFPP010000454.1:0-2387 GCA_049969055.1 Armatimonadota bacterium
GTATTCTTGGGGAGGGAATGAGTTGAAGCGGCGGAGCTTTTTTGCGCGTTTTCAGGATGCAGGACAGCCGCTTCTGTTTGTTTTCTTTACGTATGTGCTGGGTGTTTGCGGTTGGCTCGACGCAAACGGTTAGAGAATCCAAGGAAAGCGCTCAAAATATGGTTTGAGATTCGGATCCTTTTGGGGAGGTGTTTTTCTTGGCCCAGAAGATGATCCTTTTGCTGGAGGTGCTCCTCAAGCTGGAGAACATCCAGCGTGAAGTTGGTGCTGTGCAGGAGTCCATCGTGAGGCTCCTGTCTGAGCAGGCCTCTGATGAAGTTCAACAGGGGTCTCGGACGTTCCCAACTGAGAATTTGGGAGTCGTCAAAGTTGAAAGTGATGAGACGGATGATGGCCTTAGAATTTTGGAGGAGTGTGTAGATCCGGAGCAATGGTTAGCCGACCGCGGCATAGGCATCAAGACCAAGCGCGAGGAATCTCCACTGGATGAAGCTTTCGACCGACTGTGCCTTTTCCTTGGCCAGCGGTTTGAGAGCCTGGGTCCATTTTACAACGCCGTCAAGCAAAGCCTAAATGCAGGCGGCTCTAAAACCCTTGATTTGACAGGCGCACCGTCTTATGTGATAAGCGATACGGTACAGTTCGCCCACATGCTTTTGGATTACGGGTTTTTGGCTGACTCTGAATACATCCGAAACACACAGAGGCGGCTTCTGCGTTTTGTACCCCAGAGCCACGGGCAGGTAATAAACTTTTTTACCGGAGGATGGCTTGAAAGGTACGTTCTGCAGACCGTGCGTGAGCGGGTTAAAATACATTTCGGCCAAGAGGTGGACCCCAAGATTCTGCTTAACCCTCAGGTTGTGCTTCCCGACGGCAGTGATTTCGAATTCGACATTCTGGTGGGCATCCCAAGGAGTGTGCTCTGGTTCGAGTGTAAAACCGGGAATTGGCAGGAGTATGTAACCAGGTACGGCCGAATTAACGAGCGGTATATGAAGGACGAGGTGTGCGTTCCAACCCTTGTGCTTCTTGACCCGCTTAAGCCTGAGCACAAACAGAGCGCATCCGCTTTGGCGGGCGGAATGCGGGTGATTAACCTTTCAGAGCTTGAGAGTTATCTGAACACCGTTTTTGTTGAAAGGTCATCGCCGAAGGGGTCTGCGTCGGTTGTCGGCCTTTTGGCGAACACACAGCACACATTCTGCAGCGGGGTGAACGGTGCGGCTTAAGGAGGCTTTCTTTGTGCTTTTAAGGAGGGACGGCCCGCGCTTCAACAACAGCGCGGGCCTTTTCTCTGATGTTACGGCCAGAACACCCCCAGGTGGCCAATCTTCTTCCATCGGCGGTAGGCTTCGTGGACCAGGCTTTCCTCCAGGCTTCCGTCTGCCCTTGCGCTCACCGTGTCTCTGTTGGGGTAGTAGTGGAAGTGCATACCAAATTGGTCGAAGATGCGGAAGAAGTCGTTGAGAATGGTGAGCGTGCATGGGTTCCGGAAGGTGCCCTCGAAGCCGCCGAATTCTCCGCAGTGCATTGGCGCAGCGTGGTCGATTAAGAATTTGAAAGCGGGGAGGAACTGGCGGTACATGGTTGTTATGTCTCTCTCCAAAGTGGGCCATCTATCTCTGCCGCGCAGTCGGAAGTTGTAGTCGTGAAAGCTGTAAACTGTAAGTGGGTCTCCGGTGGGTTCGACAACATCCAGCTTCTCAACCGCTCCCCAAGATTCGCAAGGTTCAATGTAAAGCAAGTGAGTTTTATCCACTCTGCGTATGGCGGCGGTCAGCTTTTTCATAGCGGGGTTATACTTTTCGTGCGAGTGGTGGAACGGCTCGTTGATCAGGTCGTATGCCACCTCGTAAGGGCCGCGGTCCTTTAAGAGCTCGGCGATGCCGACAAGGTGCCTGGTGACATCCGCCATAAAGCTGTCGTAATCATTCACCACACGCTCCCACGGTCCGCCGAGCGTTTCGTCTATGTTGTTTATGTAGGTAAGTCCGTACTTGCGGCAGTAATCGGCCAGGATGCGAACCCGCTCACCGGTGAAGTTGTGCTGAGGGCGGAAACTGTTTGCACCGGTGGACGTGATCAATTCGCATTCCCTGTCGTTTCCGGGAACTCCGCTGTCAGACGGTGCGAACATCCAAGATGTGAATCCGTACAGCCTCTTGATGCGGTCCCGCGGATAGCCGTACGACACCCGATCTGTTCCTACAGCAGCCCGATAGGCCGCCCAATTCCCCAAAATTGGTGTTAAAGCGCGGACCGCGGTATGGATCTGCAGGCCGGGGAATTTCTTTTCGACGGCCCTGGATGCAAGCGACGGTAGCGGCGCCAAACGGATGGGGTTCGTTCCCCAAGCATCTTTGAAGGATGCGTATCTGTACACG
>JBMFPP010000455.1:0-2379 GCA_049969055.1 Armatimonadota bacterium
CCATCGCACCGATCGTTTCCTTAAGATAATCGGAGAAATGCACCTGAACCTTGCTCATTTCCGCCCCCTAAAAATTCAGCTAGCGCGCCGGAAGGTGCTTTTTAAACCAGTCCACCGTCCTCTGCTTCATCTCCTCGGTTACTTCATGCCCTACATCGTCGAAAAGCACCAGCTCGTACCGCTCCGGAGTGTCGCGGTACACATCCTTAAGCACCGGATCCATCTGCAGAACACCGTCTGGACGCACTATCTCATCCTTCATACCGTTAAGCACCAGCACAGCCTTCGGGCGTATCTTATCCGCCTCAGGTATAACATCAAATCGATCCAGCCCGGGCTGATCCGGCGAAGCATCCGGACCCGGCTGCAGCTTCGGAGAGCCGATAATGGGAACAACAGCTCTGAGCCGCGGTTCACGCACTGCCGCCAAAAATGTTATGAACCCGCCCATGGATATTCCGGCCATACCAGCCTCTTCGCGGCCAAAATAGTCGATGAGCTGGGCTATGTCGCACACCGTGCCTTCTATTACGTCAACAAACCGATTGTAAAAATCGCTCTCGAAAATCTGCTGAAAATCCGGCGGCCTTCGTTCGCCGTGAAGTCTGGCATCCGGCAGAACCACAAAATAACCCTCCTGCGCAATGCGCATACCGAACTGAAGATCCATCTCCTTGCAACCGGTATAACCGTGCTGTAAAAACACCAAAGGACCGCTTTCACTGCCAGGAACGTAGCAGGCCAAAACAGGAATACCATCCTGACCAACCAAATGCTTTTCCACCATACACGAAAACTGCTTCATATTGCCCCCTGTATAAAACCATTCATCCACCATTACTGGTTTTAGGGAAGCGCACAGAGTCCTTTGTAAAAGCTTCGGATGCTTCATCTACCAATGCATCGGTAAAGGCTAAAATGGCCCCGGCCGCCACAAATCCGGCAGGAATTACACCTGTATCGTTCAGCAGGAAGGCCGCCGCCGCAGATATGCCGGTGCAGAGAATTGTCCTCCGCAGGTGCGGACGCTTCTGCAGAACCTCTCTCGTAAACCCCGGCAGAAGAGAGGTCCAAACCCCTATCAGCACAGCAACCCCTGCGTAGAACCAAAGCGCACGCGGGTCAACCGCAAGCGAGAAGTTCAGCGCCATCTTTCTTCCGACCACGGCCCAGAAGTACCCCAAACCCTGATGCTTCAGCATCAGCACGGTGCGCCCCAGGTGCGTTGTTCCGCCCACAGCCGCATCGAACACAGCCAAACATGCCACCAAGCCGACGGCCAACGCCCCCAACCCCAAAAGCGTCCTCAACCGCACCTGACTTCCACCGAGAACCACCGCCGCGGTACCAAATCCGAACACCGCAGAAGCAGCCCCACCTGCGTTGTCTCCCAAAAGCGGATGACCTATAAAAACCGACGCACCAAAAACAAGAAGCCAAAGCAAGAACCTGTGCCAAGCTTTCCTTGCAGAAGGAATGGTTAAACACGTTAGGGAAAGCAGGCTTCCAATCAACACCCCCATTAGCTCGTTGCCCAAGCCGTGAAACCTCACGCCGATAAGGGAGAAGTCGCTGAGCACCGAAAGGTACGCGAAAAACATCCAGGTCGCCGCGCCAAAGCCCACCGCTGCGAGTATCCATCCCAAAGCCGCCAAGATCAGAGCTGTGCACACCACTGCAACCACGGCGGCCAGCGCGTACTTTAACGCTTTCGATGGAGCCACCACCGCCGGCACGGATAAGACAAGCCAAAGGCCAAACGCTGCAATCCAGTACTCCGCCGCGCTGTCCACCACTGCATACTGAGCAAGCGGAACCAGCACAAGCACGGCGGGAAAAAGCGCCGCAATTCCAACTGCAGACCGGCAGGCTCTCAGCCAGCCACTGCTGAGAGCAGGGCGAGCATCCTCTCCAATGCGCCTGCCGGCAACCGAAAACACCGACACCAGTGAAGCCGCCAGCACCAACAGTCCGGCAATCACACCCAAAACGCCGGCTAAGGGTCCCGCCGCCGTCTCTCGCTCCAGCTCTATCATGCCTTCTAAAGAATACAGCATTCGAAGATGGTCACCGGCTGGCACAACCTGCATCGGCGCGCCCGTTAACAGCACACCCTCCGGCCTGTGCAAATTCAAAAGCTTGGCAATTGTGGGAAGAACGTCTGTATTGGCAACCAACCCAACGGTCTGTGTTGTTGAAGACGTCAAAACCCCGGCCGGGAGCTTCGTGAAAGACACAAAACCCGGCGTCTCTATCCGCCCGTTGGGCGAAAGCGGCGGAAACCCAGAGATCAAGCATACGGCGGTGCGCCGCAGATTCACATGGCGCATCAAACGCCCAACCAGCAAGTCTGCCCGCCGCACAGCTTCCAAACGATGG
>JBMFPP010000456.1:0-2372 GCA_049969055.1 Armatimonadota bacterium
GAAGGGCTCGAGGAAGCGCCTCTGATGGTTGAAGGTGAGCTGTACGCCGCGCTCTTCGCAGAAGCGAGCCATCTGCAGAGATTCGCCCCAGGTTGGGGCCATGGGTTTTTCGCAGTGGATAGCTTTGACCCCGGCTCGGGCTGAGTCTATCACCATGGCGGCGTGGAGGTGGGGCCATGTGCAAATGCTGACGATGTCCAGCTTTTCTTTGCTTAGCATTTCGTGGTAGTTGGTGTAAACCGCGGGTACATTGTGCTTCTCGGCGAATGCTTTGGCGTTCTCTTCCACAATGTCTGCGCAGGCCGCGAGTTCCACGTCGGGAATGTCGGCGTATCCGTCAGCGTGAGCGTATGCCATGCCGAAGCCGGTTGCGCCTTCTGTTCTCCAGGGTCGGCCGCATCCAATAAAACCAACTCTCAGTTTGTCTGCCATGTGCGTCTCCTTTCTGAATTTCCTTAAAGAAATGCGCTGATGGCTTTTGCCAATCCGGCGTCATCGTTTGAATCCGTTACGTGGAACCCAAGTTGTTTCAAGCTTTCCGGAGCGTTGCCCATAACTACCGGCATACCAACCGCTTTGAGGAGTGGGAGGTCGTTGTGGTTGTCTCCAACGGCCATTACTTCGTTTGGGGAGATGCCGAGGTCTTTGGCAATTCTGGCAACTGCCTCTGCTTTGGAGCAGTCGGGGTGCAGGACGTCGATAAATATTCGGTTTTGGTCTGGATAGTGGGTTTCGAAAACCCGGACGTTTGCCAATCTTTCCCGGAGGTTGTGCACCAACTGAGAAGCTCTGCTCGGTACAGCGCCGGCAGTTAAGCAGGTGGGTCTTCGAATAACAGCGTGGATGAGGTCCGGTGCGAAATCGACAAGTTCCCTGTTGCGCCGCACCCACTTGCGCATCCAATCGCCGTTTGGGTCTATGAAAAGGCCTACGGTAGCCCGTCCTTCGGGGCCATCAAGTGCGAAGTGCAGCAGCGGATCGATCCTGTGCTCGAGGATGACTGCTACGGCGGCCGCAGCGGCTTCCGGCGATAGGGGTTGGTGGTAAAGCACCCTGCCGGTAAGTGCATGTCGAATCAACGCTCCGTTGTAGGCAACCACCGGCGAATCCAGGTTGAGCTCTCTTGCAATCGGCGCCGCTGTGTGAAACCTACGCCCGGTTACCAAGACAACAGCAACCCCCCGCCGGCGGGCGAACTCCAACGCCTTTCGGTTAGCCTCAGGAATGCTTCCCCCGGAATCCAGGAGCGTTCCGTCTATGTCGATGGCTAGCAGTTTGACGGCCAATCTTGTGATCCCGATATTGTCTACCACGCGCAAGGTGCTGAGTCCTTCTTATGCGGCGGAGCTTTGGTTTCTTTGGGAAGGATTTGTCGGGGTGGGCGGGGAAGCTAACAGCTGGGAACACTGAAACGGAGCTTGCTTCGGTTTTTCGAAATTCGGGAAGTTGAATTCGGAGGTTTGAAGGTGGAGAAAGTTCGTTTTGGCATTGTTGGTATGGGCATCGGCCGCGCTCAGGGCAGTGCTATCGAGAAGCATCCGCGCGGGGAAGTGGTTGCTCTGTGCGATATTGTTGAAGAGAAGATGGTGGACTACGCCCGGGAATTAGGCAAGGATGTCCGCATGTATACTAATTATGACGATTTGTGCGCAGATCCGGAAGTGGATGCAATATTCGTTGGAACGGGCAATCAGCTTCACGTTCCTATGGCGCTGAAGGCGGTTGAGGCTGGAAAGCATGTTTTGGTGACAAAGCCGCTTTCTGATAATGCCGAAGCTGCTGAGAAGCTGGTGCAGGCGGCGGAGGCGGCCGGCGTTGTGAATATGATGTCGCTATCCACGCGCTTCAGCGGGAGCGTGCAGTTTCTGGGCAGAATGGCCCGGGAGGGTAAATTCGGCAGGATATACTATGCCCGGGCGCTGAGCGTGAGGCGCAGTGGAATACCCAATTGGGGTCTCCACTTTGTAACCAAGGGCGGCGGCGCCTTCCGGGATATGGGGGTGCACGTGCTGGACTCCACCTGGTGGATTATGGGATGTCCACAGCCGGTTAGGGTGGAGGGTGTTGCCGGCGCATACTTCGGGCCGCGCGGTGTTGGATATTGGGATTTTGCTCCCGCCCCGCCGGAGTTGGTAAAGGCTTTCGAGGCAGATGATTTTGGTGCCGGGCTGATACGTTTTGCGGACGGCTCTGCTGTTCTAGTGGAAAGCCACTGGGCAAGCCATCAGCCCGGGGAGTTTCAGATAGAGCTTTTCGGAACGGAAGCCGGCGCAACTTTAAATCCGCTGACCATTTACCGCACAGAGAATAATAAGCCGGTGGACGAGCGCCCGGACGTCCCTGAGGTTGATGGGTTCTACGGCACCGCGGAC
>JBMFPP010000457.1:0-2372 GCA_049969055.1 Armatimonadota bacterium
GAGAAGGGCCGGGGATGAGGGCTGGCGTTTGGGAGAAGGGCTGAGAATGAGCATCATCACACCACATCGGCGAAAGTTTTCTCCATTCGGCGGAAGTAGTAGGCCCCGGTTACCAGTATAAACAGTGCCGCCAGCGAAGATGCAATAATCATGGGTCCTGGAGCGGTTTTGGTACCCAAAAGCGCCCACCGGAACCCCTCGATGACACCCACCATAGGGTTCAGCGCGTAGATTATCTTCCAATGCCCATGCAGAAGACTGCTTGGATACGCCACAGGCGTCGCAAACATCCAAAACTGGGTTATGAACGGAACTATGTAGCGAACATCGCGGAACTGCACGTTCAGCGCCGAAAGCCAAAGCCCAACGCCCAGCGCGGTAACCAGCGCCAGAAGTATCAACAGGGGCAGAAAAACCACCGCAGCCGTTGGATACGTGCCGAAGTACAGCATCATTCCCAAGAGTACAGCAAACGCAATAGCGAAATCCGGAAGCGGCGAGAGCGCGCTGGATATGGGTATCACCAACCGCGGGAAATACACCTTGGTTATTAGGTTTGCACTGCCAACCAGGCTGTTGGACGATTGCGACAGCGCCGAAGAGAAGAAAGTCCAAGGCACAAGCGCCGCATAGCTGAAAATGGGGTAAGGCACGCCATCCGACGGAATTTTCGCCAGTTTGCCGAAGAACAGGCTGAACACCACCATGGTGAAGAACGGCTGTATGACGGCCCACGCGGCGCCGAGGACCGTTTGCTTGTACCGCACTTTCACGTCGCGCCAAACTAGGAAGTACAGCAGTTCCCTGTACCGCCATAGCTCGGCAAGCTGAAGCGACACCCACCCGCGCGACGGTTCAATTACAATAACAGGTGCATCCTTGGCTTCAGAGATTGTTTGCGGTGTTTTCTCCTCTTCTGCGGCAGTCTCATGCTCTGAAACAACGGTATCTTTTCCGTTAACACTGCTCATAGGCATCACTCAGTTGGCGAGGCATCAGTTTGCTGGCGTTCGGAAGGCGAGGCGGCATCTTTGGGGTTTGGCAGTGCCCTTTGGTCGCGGCCGTCGCTTTTGTAGCGTTTGTAGTAATCGGTGTAGTACTTGTAGTGGTAGCCGTAGTAATATCCGCTGCCGGTTTCCGCCTTGTTCAGCACGGCACCGATGATGCGCACCTTGGCCAGGTCGCACAAGCGCCGAACATCGGCGAGAGCCGCTTTCGCCACGCGGGACTGCTCCACCACCAAGATCAGCCCATCGGTTTTGCTGGCCAGGGTCAGCGCGTCGGACACGGGCAGAATCGGGGGGACATCGAACACAACCACATCGGCAATGGATGAGAGCTTAGCAATTACGTCGGTCATGCGCTGAGTATCAAGGAGTATGCCTGGGTTGGGCACGGAGCACCCAGCGGCGATAACCTTCAGGTTGTTGGTCTGGGTTGCTTGAAGCACATCTTCTACGGTCAAACCGTCAGCAAGCAGTTCTGCCAGCCCCGGACTGCGCTCAAGACCGAATATATCGTGGAGTTTTGGCCTGCGTAGATCTGCATCAACCAGCACAACTTTCTGGCCCGAAAGCGCCATGGATGCGGCCAAGTCAGCGGCGACAAACGTTTTGCCCTCACCAACGCTGGCGCTTGAAACGGTTATGGTGCGCGCTGGCGTGTCGATGGTTGCAAATTTGAGGGAGGTGCGGATGTTGTGGATTGCTTCAGAGAGAGGATGATCGGGTTGATTTATAACCGGCAGATAGTTGGAAAAACTCCTCAGGCGTCTGGAAGCCGGTATAAAGCCAAGCGGCAGGAGCTTGGCGGTTTTCTCGATATCATCGGTGGTGGCAACCACAGATGAACCAAGGAACTCCCGAAGCAGAGCCAAACCAACCCCAAGCATCAACCCAACTGCGGCGGCAAACGGGATGGTTTTCTCCGGAACCGGCCGCACCGGCCGCGTGGGGATTTGAGCGAAGTCGATAATATTTACGTTGCCGAGCTGTTGAGCTTCGTTTATGCGCTCCTCCTGGAGGCGCTCCAGCAGAACGGTGTAAGTACGCTGGAGGACATCGGCCTGGCGCTGTAGCCTCGCGAGGTTCATCTGGTCTTCGGTGAGCTGGGGCGACTGGGCGCGCTTCTGGCTGGCCAGGTTGCGGAGCGCAAGCGCCTTTGCCTCCGCTTCAGCAAGAGAGTTCTCGGTCATGAAAAGCTGGGCCGCCAGAAGTTTGTAGTTGGGATCTTCCTCGGTTGTTACGGCTTTGAACGTTCTCTTGGACTGCTCTTCGATCTGCTTTTGGATGCTGTTTATTTTGTCCTGGATAACGAGGATTCTCGGATCGGTTTCTTTGTAGTCGGCGCGGAGCTTAGCAAGCTCCACTTCC
>JBMFPP010000458.1:0-2354 GCA_049969055.1 Armatimonadota bacterium
GATGCATCACCAACCAGCGATGGAGTTACCGTTCCGGACAAGGTTGCCGGTTTCGCATGCCGCCGTACGGCGCCGTCCCGACATCCTTCTGGCGCCGGAATGATGCGATGTATTTACTTCTTGGTGAGCAATCCTTCTTTTCGTCCTCACTGTTTTATAACCGTTACCTTTTTCGATGAAGGGATCCCTTGGTCGCTGGAGTACGACTCTACTGATGCAAGCGTAAGGAAAGTTCCGCAGGCGCCTGGAGCGTTCAAAACTGCCGGCTTCTACCCCGGTTACGGCACACGGAGGTGGGAAACTGTAAGCTTTGAGATTCACGATGCAAGGTTCAGCAGGCGGTGCAACGGAGGAGATTTTCGGATTGGAGCGCCTCCGGGCTCTGCGCTTGCGGTTCGCTTTGTTTCAATAAGCACAGAAAGGCCAGAAAAAATGAGCACAGTTCAAGATGCCGCTTCGAAACTGCCCCGTGTGAAGGCCGGCCGCGGCATGGAGGTTACGTTCGGAGCGTCTAACTTTCCACCGGGGACCTCTGCGGCCGAGGTGCAGTCTTTCTTTGTTAACGCTATGGCCGATATCTTCGCGCCGTCTGGGGTTACAAGCTGGGAAACTTATGTGCGCTGGAGCGCCTTGGAGCCGGAGCGCGGAAGGTGGGACTATTCTCTTTACGACGCTGAAATTGCAGAGCTGAAAAAACGCGGTTTGAAGTGGGTGCCGTTTCTCATTGCCGGCCCGGCTTACACCACGCCGGCTTGGTTCGATAAAAGTCTCGAGAGCGTGCACTACCGCTGTTTGGAACATGACACCGAAAGCGGAGTGCAGTCTCTTTGGAATCCGAACCTCCGTTCTCACATTCGAGAGTTCCTTAGGCGGTTTGCAGAGCACTATCTGCCCACCGGGATGATAGAGTCCATCCTACTTGGCATTACCGGCGATTTCGGCGAGGCGATCTATCCGGTGTCCGGCGGCGGTTGGACCGGCGACTACCACCAGCACAGCGGCTACTGGTGCGGCGATAGATACGCCCGTGCTTCGTTTCGGGGTTTTTTGCACCGCAAGTACGGCTCTGTGGATGCCCTTAACAGGGCGTGGAAAACAAGCTTTTCGTCAATAGACCAAATTCAGCCTTTCCTGCCAGAGGATGCGCCATCAACCCGCGCTTGGTTGGATTTCATGGCTTGGTACCGGGGGAGTATGGATGAGTGGGCCGATTGGTGGGTTGCCACAGCCCGCGAGTTCTTCCCAAATACCAAGATATATCTGTGCACCGGCGGTGACGGCTATCCAACCCACGGCTCCGATTTCACCCACCAGGCCCGAATTGCCGCCAAATACAAAGCCGGTATCCGCATCACCAACGAGGGCAGTGATTATCCAACAAACTTCTGGCTCACCAGGTGGGTTGCCTCTGCGTGCAAGCACTACAAAACATTTTACGGCTTTGAACCGGCCGCCGGCGTAGATGAGCACGGCCTCGTGGTTCGCATCTACAATGTGGCGGCCAGCGGTGCGGACCAGCTTTTTGAGTACAGCGGGAATATGACTGGAAGCCTACAGCGCCGCGAGGCGTTTCGCCAGCACATCGGCTTGCTTTCTAAGGGCAAACCCGCGGTGGATACGGCGGTTTACATCCCCAAAACGCACATCACTGCTCATCCCAGAGAGTGGCAAACCCCGTTTGCGGCGGCTGGCAGGATTCGCGATGCGCTGGATCTCGATTTCGTGGACGCGGAAATGGTTGCGGAAGGTGCTCTCCGTCGGTATCGGTTCCTTATTCTGGTGCACGGTACGCTCTACGAGAAGGCGGAGCTTGAGAACCTGCTCAAGTGGGTTAAGAGCGGCGGTGTTCTCATTTCCCCGTATTTGGGGAAGCCCACTACGCCGGAAAACGATCCTGACCCGGACGGCGACCTGCGCCTTTCGGAGCCTGGGGTCAGGCGGATCGGCCGCGGGTATGTCTTCGTAAGTGCGGAGAAGCCCGGGCCGGGCTTTCACGCAGACTTAGCCAGAGCACTTTTCCGCACCGGCGAGGTCATGCCGGGTGTTGCTCCCAAAGTGCCCGCGGACGGCGAGTGGAACGGTGTTTTCATCACCCAACAGCAGGGGCGCATTTTGGTCCTCAACACCACGGACAAGACGATTTCCGGAAGCTTGGGCAGTGCAAAATACGAGGTGAAGCCGCACAGCATGGCGGTGGTGAAAGTTCTGGCCGATTAGCGCCCGCGGTGGGGGTTAGGGAAAAGGCGTTGTGCTTGTTCATACTTCTTGCATCTTCGGCTCTTCTTCCGCTTGCCTCAGGCGGGGGAAACCCCTCACTAGCCTCTTCTGCAAGCGGGTCTGCCCTCACCCCTACC
>JBMFPP010000459.1:0-2342 GCA_049969055.1 Armatimonadota bacterium
GGCTCCTATTTCATCGATAAGGGCTAGGGTGTGCCTGTCGGCTTCCTTTACGATCTTGATAACCTGGCGCATGTGGGACGAGAATGTGGACAGCGACTGCTGTATGCTCTGTTCATCCCCTATATCGGCGAAAACCTTTGAAAAAACCGCTACGCGACTGCCTTCGTCGGCCGGTATGTGCATGCCGGCCATAGTCATAAGCGTGAGAAGCCCCACCGTCTTGAGGGTAACGGTTTTGCCGCCGGTGTTTGGGCCGGTAATGAGAAGTACGTTGAAATCGTCTCCCAAGCGCACATCTATCGGGACCACATGGCCTTCCAGCAGGGGATGGCGCGCGCGGACCAGATCGATGCAGCCGTGCATATCGAGCTGTGGCTCGCATGCATGGTTTGCTTCTGCCCACCGCGCTTTTGCACAGATGAGGTCCAGCTTGGCTAATGCATTGACGGTCTCCGTGATCGGCCCAAGTTCAACTGCGATTCGGTTTGTCAGCTCGCGCAGGATTCGCTCTACTTCTTCATTCTCGCGGATCTGGAGTTCGCGGATTTCGTTCCCCAGCTCCACCACTTCCATCGGTTCCATGAAAACTGTGGCGCCGCTGGAGGATTGATCATGTATCAGCCCCTTGAATTCGCGCCGGTGCTCGGATTTTATCGGGATGCAGTAGCGGCCGTCGCGCATGGTGACAACCGGCTCTTGAATTATGTTCCTGTACTGGGGAGAGCGGATTATGGCGTTCAGGCGGTCGACCATACGCGAATGCGTAATCCTCAGCCGGTTTCTTATCCGCGAAAGCTCTTGGCTGGCGCTGTCCATCACCTCCCCCTTTTCGTTTATGCATCTTTCTATTTCGCTTTCTATCTTCTGGAAGGTCCCCAGCGAGCGGCCCAACTGCGCCAGCAGCGGCGTTGCCTCCGGATCTTTTGTCAAAACGGTGCGGAGGCGGCGCGATGCTCCCAAAGTACTGCGAACGTCGAGCAGTTCAGCCGGCTGAAGGAGCATGCCGAGCGCGGCTTTCTGAAGCAGGGGGCGTATGTCGTGTATGCCGCCCATGGGGATGCCTCTGCCGGCTGAGAGAAGCTTTCTTGCTTCGGTTACCTCGGCAAGTGCGGTGGTTATCCAGCGTACTTCCGTGCGCGGTGCGAGCTGATCGATTTGGTCAAGCCCCAACCGGCAGGATGCGTAACCTCGCAGTTGATCTTTGACCTTGTCGAAT
The DNA here is from genome assembly GCA_049969055.1 of Armatimonadota bacterium. Classification (GTDB taxonomy): domain Bacteria; phylum Armatimonadota; class DTGP01; order DTGP01; family JBMFPP01; genus JBMFPP01. Next base: position 1,217 of record JBMFPP010000459.1, read on the forward strand.
TCTAAAACCTTTAGGGTATGTTCATCCATCAGCGCCATTATATCAAATTATGGGTGCGTAGAGCATTTCCGTTTCGGAATTAACCCTTGTTCCCATCTTCTTGACAGTTGGGAGGATGAGGGCGTGCGGCCAAAAAGAAAAAGGTTGGATGGTAGTGTGTTCGCCTTCGCCTTAGATCCAAAGATGGGTGCATAAGCGAAAGGTGCAGCAGTTTATGAGCAAACAGCCCAACCACCACCAGCTTGAACGCACCGCGGCCTATTGGGACCGAGCCACCCTCCGGAATTGGAAGGGCGGCACCGGCCTCTATTGGACAGATTTAGAGCCGGTTCGCCGCCGTCTGCGTCTTAAGGCGTCCGGGGACCCAAACGTGGATTGGTATGAATACATCGTGCGCAGATTCTTGGGATCTTCCACCCCTCTCGAACGCATTGCCAGCCTCGGTTGCGGAGAGGGTATTCTGGAGCGGCGGTTGAACGAGATGGGGGTCTTCAAACACTGCGACGCTTTTGATATATCCTCCGCGGCGCTTGAACGCGCCTGCGCCGAGGCTCGGGCTCGCGGAATGACCAATATCTCCTACCGTACAGCAGACCTCAACACGCTAACCCTGCCCAGCTGTTTCTATCAAGCCGTTTTCGCCGAATCATCCCTCCACCACGTGTATAATCTGGAGGGACTTTTTGCCCAGATACAAGGTGCTCTTGTTCCGGGCGGATGGCTTTTTGCAAATGAGTACGTTGGGCCATCTCGGTTTCAGTTCCCAGATGAGCAGTTGCGTGCTATGAATGCCGTCCTTCAGCTCCTGCCGGACCGATACAAAGTCAGCCTGAGGGCGGCCAATCCGAATCTTGATCGACCATCGGAGACGGCAGGCACCCTTCTACTGCGGCTTTGGATGCGGCTCAGGCACGGCGGGCTGGTGGGCGCCGTGAGAAGGCGCTTGTTCCGATTGTTCAGTGCCGCCGCGGGAAAGCGCATCCTCAAGAACGAAGTACGCCGACCGGATCCCTTTCAACTGCAGATCTCGGACCCGTCTGAGGCGGTTCGCTCCCGGGAAATATTGGATGTGCTGTCCAACTACCTGCGCATCGTGGAGGTGCGCCCCTTGGGGGGAGCGCTCCTC
>JBMFPP010000460.1:0-2329 GCA_049969055.1 Armatimonadota bacterium
ATTTCTAAGCCAAGCTGGTGGAACTCTGGCGGCAGGCTTGCTTTTGGCGGCATGGGGCAGTCCTAAGGTGCTTTTCACATCGGGACTGGTTTTCGCCGGTGGGTTTTTGATTTTCTCCCTTTTGTTCCGGGAAAAGCCGGAGGAGGGCGTTCCTGAAAGCAACAACGATGTAAACAGCGGCCGCGGCCTTTCATTGGGCATGAACAAAAATCTGTGGGTGATTACCGTTGCCGCAGCAGTAATGATGTTCGGCATAAGCATAAGCCACTGCTTTATAATGCCGCTGTTTTTTGCGCGCAAATTTCACGCCGATGAAAGCCTGGTCGGCATTGTTATGACAGCGCACCGTCTGAGCTTGGGGGTGCCTCTTCTTTTCTTTTCGGGAAGGCTTTACGGACGCAACCTCAAAGGCCTTTACATGGCTTCCGTTGCGGTGCAGGGACTAACAACTCTAGCATCGTCGCTGATACCGCACTTTTGGATTGCCTCCGGCGTTTGGCTCCTTCACGACCTGCTCGGCGCGGGCGTTTGGGTGCCGATACAAAGCACGTTGATACAAGTGTACGCGAGGAACGACTCCCGAGGGCTTGATGTTGGCACGTCTTTGGCGCTTTCGTCGTTAGGCGGGGTGGTGGGCCCTTATATGGCCGGATGGCTGGCCTCTGCATCCATAAGCGCTCCTTTCTTCGTCAGCGGGCTGATCACCTTAGCGGCGGTGCCAATCATCATGCTTCTCAGGGTCCACCCTCAGGAGCTCCCAAGCAAATCCGCCGAAGGGGTTTGGGAGCGCGGCGTAAGAACGGCCCTCTCTGGAGGGAGAAAACAGCGCTAACTTCGACGCGCTTGCCCTTGTTAACCCGCGGCTTTTGGTTCCGGACCAGCCTTCACCCCCAAGCCTCTTTCCCCCACCGTGAGGAGAAGTTGAGGGATGAAGCTTGGTCGATAAAGAAAAGTCAGGTGTAAGAACGCGCATTAAAGGTTAACGGCAGAAGCATGTATCTATAAAAAGGTACGGTTCGGCGAAGCACCTAAAAGTCCGGAGGAAGCTTCTGGAGTTGCGCCGCGGTGAACACCGGTCCATCTTTGCACACGTACACGGGGCCCACGTTGCACCGGCCGCACTTTCCAAAGCCGCACTTCATCTTGTTTTCCAACGTGGTATAAACACGCTCCGGCGGGAATCCGAGCTTTTCAAGTACCTGAAGTGTAAGCTTTATCATGATCGGCGGGCCGCATAGAACAGCATAGGTGTCTTCTGCAGAGGGAGCCATCTTTTCCAAAACGGTTGGAATGAAGCCAATCTCTCCGGTCCAAGACGAATCCTCACCGCCCGGGTCAACTGTGCACACGCAGGTAATGTCCGACCGCTTTTGCCACTCGGCCACTTCTTCTTTGTAAACTATATCCGCAACGCTTCTGGCACCGTTCAGAATGGTTATCTCGCGGAATTGGTCACGCAGGTCCAAGCAGTTGAGGAGTATAGAACGCACAGGGGCCATGCCTATGCCGCCGCCTATAAACAGCATGTTATGCCCGAAGAACTCTTCTATAGGGAACCAGTTGCCGTACGGCCCGCGGAAGCCTATTACATCCCCCACATCCATATCGCGGAGAGCACTGGTAACCTTGCCCATAAGCTTGAAACTACACTCTACATAGCCGCGCCTGGTGGGCGGGCTGGCGATGCAGAACACACACTCCCCTTCGCCGAAGACGGAATACTCAGCAAACTGGCCGGCGCGGAAAGTGAACGATTCGGCAACCTCGGGGTCTCTGAAGACCAAGCGCAGGGTGCGCACATCCGGCGTTTCATCTCGAATGGATTCAATCGTTACAAGATGAGGTTTGTAAACGTTCTCCATAGTCACACACCCCGAGAGATTGAAACTGCAACCTCGTAAATATCCATACCAACCGGGCAGGTATCAACGCATCTGCCGCAGCCCACGCACAACGGCTTGCCCAGCAACCTGCGGGAATAGGCAAACTTGTGCAGAACCCTCTGCCGAAATCTTGCAGGCTGGTTTGGCCGCGGGTTATGTCCGGAGGCATGCCTCGTAAAGAGTTCCAACCCGCAAGCGTCCCAGCACCGAAGCCTCACACCGCCCCTGGCACCGCTGTCGTCCACAATATCAAAGCAGTGGCATGTGGGGCACACAGAAGCACAGGCCCCGCACCCCAAACAACGCTTTGCAGCATCCTGCCAATACGGAACGGCAAACAGCTCTGAAACATCTCCATCCAGCCCCTCCGGTGCGGTGGAGCGGGGTACCTCCGGCGGTTCCGGAGCGCTTGCGTCTGTGGGCTGGAACAACCCGGAGTGTTTCTC
>JBMFPP010000461.1:0-2325 GCA_049969055.1 Armatimonadota bacterium
ATGGCCTGTCTCATCGGATACGGGACCATGTGCGGAGGAAGAGCCGCAGTTGCCAGGGCCGTGTTTATGTCCTGCGTTTTCTTCGGAGCGGACCTTTTGGATCGACAGCGCGACCTTTTTAATACTTTGTGCCTATCGGCTCTTGTGCTTCTTATTGCAAACCCGCGGGACATATTCGATACCAGCTTTCAGCTTTCATTCACAGCCGTGCTCGGCATCGCCATCTTGGGGCCAGTGCTCTCAAGATCCACCAACCCTTGGCTCGAGAAAGCGCAGAACCACATCCATCCGCGCCTGCACCGCTTAGTTGGCAGAACTGCAGACAGCCTCATAATATCGCTTTCGGCACAAGCGGGGATAGCTCCGGTAGTTGCGGTGTACTTCGGAAACATCTCCTTGATCTCACCAATTGCAAACCTCTTCGCCGTGCCCATGGCAGGAGCAGCCGTGGTTTCCTCAATGCTCCTAGCGGTGACGAGCTCTGTGTGGCCACCGCTGTCGGTGGTTGCCGCACCGTTCGTAAACGCAATCCTACAAGTGCTGTCGAAAGGCGTCATTCTCTTCGCCGAGGTTCCAGGCGCCATCGTTTACTGCGGAACCCCGCCCCCAGAGATCATAACGGCCTGGTACAGCTTACTGCTGGCCGTTTCCAACAAAGAAGTTTTGACAAACAGGTAGTGACTAATTGAACGTCAAAACTTCTTGACATTGGTTGCTGAAGTATTCCGGCCCCAACTAAAAACTCAACCAATTCTCCACGCCGATTTGCAACTTCCGCGTTAATCCGGTGTCGGAACAAATGGCAGAACATGGGAGGGGCCATCTATGTCGCAAATGAACGAAACCCACAAAAAAGATTTCAGCCGGTGCGGCGAGATATATCCACTGCTCTGCGCTTACGTTGACAAAACCTTGAGCAGTGAGGAGATTTGCATTGTGGAAGCCCACACTGCCGAATGCGAAGGGTGCAGGGCAGAGCTCCAAATGCTTACCGAAGCAGTAGGGTTAATCGGCTTAGTGCCGGAGGTTGACCCACCTGCCGAACTCAGGCAGGAGATTCTCGCCTCCACGGTCTGGCGGAAGAGCCTTTTGTCGAAACTGCGGAATCGCACGGCCGTGCCGCGGTGGTCGCTGGCGCCGCTGGCCGTTGCCAGCGCGATTGGAGCCGCCGCTGTTTTCTTGGCCATTGGGCATCGCACCATGCCGACCCAACCTGCGGTTCCGCAAACAATGCAGAGCGCGCGCCGCTCCATTCCAAAGAGCATTCCGCAGGGCGCACCCACGGCCGCAGTGGTTGCTTCCGCAAAAAATCCATCGCCGTTGGAAACTCTGCCTGAATCGGCGCCGGTAGCTAAACTGATTCGAAGAGTCTCGCACCGCCAAACCGCAAGGCGTGAGCAACAACCGGAATCACCTAAGCCCATAGCAGTTCAGCCGCTTGCCACTGCCGCTGCCCAGCAACCGAGCGAGAAAATCCAGCCCGACTTTCAAGATGCAAACCGCGGTGCATCCACGGCCGAAAATGCGGCATCTCCAAACGGGGTCGAAGCGATCTCGGCACCAGAACAGGCTCTCACTGCAAGCACCCAAACTGTTCCTGCTCGCGAGATTTCGCCGCCAAGCCAAACAACCGGCCCAGCAACCGAACCGGACGGCAAACCCAAACACCCGGTTATGCTTGCAGTGGTTCCACCAGTAAGTGTAACCCGGCCGTCAGAAAACCCCTCCGAGGAGTGGAGAAAACAGCAGTTTGTCGAGTTAAGCCGGCGCCTTACGGAATCCGATGTGCACGGCACCCGCAAATCCCTTTATGTCGATCTGGTGAGAGTCAGGTTCTAGCAACCTAAGTTATCTTGCATACCGAAGTTTATCTTCACAATATCCAAAACATAATAATTTATGATGCTATCAAACACCACAGCGACACTTAGTTTGCTAGAACGTATGCTGAAACGCAGACGCACCTCACATATCGCCTACAAACCGACTGGCCGCTTCGGGTTGGCGGTGGTAGCTGCCTCACTGCTCCTGCTGACCATCGCGGCGGCATGCCTTTCCGCCGAACCGCAAGGCGAACTTAAGCAGGCGGCTTTTTACGGCAACGGAGGCGTGTGGTATCCACTGCCGGATAGGAATATTGTGCCCGGAAGCGAGTCGGTGCGAATAGGTCCGCGCCCTCTGGTTCGCGGCTCGGATTACCTAATAGACCCATCCCGGGGTGTGATTACTTTCATCGAGCCGGTTAGCAACCTGAGGAGGGTTTACGTATCCTATAGGGTAAACCCGTCCGGTGCAGGCTCCAACTCATCCCTCCAAATCGGTGCG
>JBMFPP010000462.1:0-2325 GCA_049969055.1 Armatimonadota bacterium
GGGCTTCAACTACACGACATCCAAGCTCGTGCCCCAACACCCGCGGATACGAAACGAACGGCTGATCCCCTTGGTATGCGTGGAAATCGGTCCCGCATATCCCAACCGCTTCAACCTTCAGCAGTGCCTGGCCTGGAGCCGGCTTCGGATCGGGAACTTCGCGGAAACCAATCTCGCCGGGAGCCAACAACACAAGCTCTTTCACGCTGCCTCACCTCGGTGACCGCCGACAAGCGCGGTATTCGGTTTTGTTATAGATTCAACAACCACTGTGCATTTCCTCCAACCAAGCAGGTTAACAAAACCCTTTTACCGAAATCTTAAGTGAGGTTGAACACCCGCTAACGCCCACAGCCTCTCTTGCAGAGTTCACCTAAATAACATATGGGGGTCTGAAATGTCGCAAACCGTTATAGCCGCCCAAATGTATACACTCCGCGATTTCACAAAAACGCCGGAAGACATTGCCGCAACCATGAAAAAGGTGGCAAACATCGGTTACAAAGCTGTTCAACTCTCTGCGCTTGGAAAAATCGATATTAAAGAGCTTAAGAAGATTTTGGACTCGGAGGGACTTGAGGTCTGCGCAACGCATGTGCCCTACGAGCGCCTCCGCGGCGAGACCGACGCAGTGATAGAGGAGCACCAGACACTCAACTGCCGGTACGTTGCTATCGGAAGTCTGCCCAGCGAGTTTCGCGGCGCAGAGGGATATGCCAAATTCGCCAAAGAAGCTTCGGAAGTTGCTAGAAGGCTTTCACAGGCAGGGCTGTCGTTCGCTTACCACAACCACAGCTTCGAGCTCGAAAAATACGGAAACCGCACCGGTCTCGATATACTCTACCAAGAGAGTGATCCTGAAGTATTCGGAGCCGAAATCGACACCTACTGGATTCAACACGGAGGCGGCGACCCGGCGGCGTGGATTCGCAAGCTTTCCGGCCGGGTACCTCTAGTCCATCTGAAAGACATGGGTATTCTAGACGGCAAGCAGATCATGGCCGAAGTTGGCGAAGGCAACCTGAACTGGCCAGCAATACTCGAGGCCTGCAGAGAAGCCGGCGTCCGCTGGTATATAGTGGAGCAAGACACCTGCCAGCGGGATCCGTTCGAAAGCCTGGCCATAAGCCTGAAAAACCTGCAGAACATGGGCCTCTCCTAGCCGCATCTCGCCATCAAAAAGCTTGGGTGGTCCAGCAGGCCAAGGCAGTGCATTGTCACTGCCTTTTTCTTTCCGCTTTGCACACCCGCCGCCTGGTTTTTGTGCGTGCCCACGGAAGCCGAAAATCTAAACACCCGCCCCCAAAAGCAACACCACTCTCTTCAGAAAAAATCACCCAGTCCGACGTTGTTGGAGTATGTGCAATAGGGGTATACTTACCTTGGAAGCGGCAAAGGCCAAATTATGGAAAACTTTTTGCAAGTTTCGCCGTCAAACATCATGATTCAAGAAGAGGTAGTAATATGAGTTCGGGTTCCCAGCGTTCGGCTCCCGGGTTGAGATCTCTTCCGCTTCTGGATGAGATCATAGACCTGACCCAGCCGAAAGACCCTCGGCTTAGGCAGTATTTGTCCCTCTTGAGGCGCCAACTAGAAGCCGATGAGCGCCAGTTCCAAGAGGCGATGAAGGCGATAGAGGAGTACGATGAGATCTACGCCAAACTCACCGCTCCAGCCAATCGCATCGGCACCTACCTGGGATCGCCGGAAGACGGCATCGCCTACGTAGCAGTTGGCGACACCGAATTTTACTGCAACGTCGATCCCAAAGGCGTACGTATAGAAGATCTAAAAATCGGGACTAGAGTAAAGCTGAACGAAGCCTATGCCGTCGTCGGAGATCTGGGCTACAGCCCTGGAGGTCCCATAGTGAAAGTTTCTCAGGTAATGGACGACGGAAGGCTTCGCGTGAGTATGGATGCACAGGGCCTTACCGGAAAGCTGGTATTAAGGTCCACCGACCTCCAAAACGTAACCCTCAAGCCCGGCGACGAAGTCCGCATGGAGCCCAACCTGCGCGTTGCCCTGGAGCATTTCCCCTCGCAGGAAACCCGCGATTACTACCTCGAAACCGTGCCGGAAATCCCTTGGAGCGCCATCGGCGGGCAAGAAGAAGCCATCCGCCTCATCCGAGATACGATTGAACTTCCACTGCTGCACCCAGAGCTTTACAAGCGCTTCAACAAAAAGCCCATCAAAGGCATACTCCTGTACGGACCTCCCGGGTGCGGTAAAACACTCATCGGCAAGGCCACGGCTTACAATTTAACCAAAGAATACAGAAACCGCACCAAACGAGATGTAAGAGAATACTTCATGTACATC
>JBMFPP010000463.1:0-2322 GCA_049969055.1 Armatimonadota bacterium
CGATTTCGCGGAGCGTAGGGGCGACGCCTGTGTGAAGTATTGTGTTTCGCACGAATTCGAACACCTGCTTTTGTCTGTCTGTGAGCCGGTTCATATATACTATACATTTGTATAGTACTCTCGGGGCCCTTTTCTGGCAACAAAAAACGCGATGCCAATTTGCGGCTTTCTGGCGGGTAAAAGTATCACTCTCTCAATGTCAAAGGGCCGCATAACCGTATCCACGTTCTTGGGAATGAAGTTCGTTCCAAGAGATTCTGGTTAGGCGGAGGGATTTAGTTTTCCTGAAACAAGTGGATCGGGTAAAACTCTTGTTGAAGCATGCAACAACATTATTGTGTCTCAAATATGGAACCGCGGTGAAAAAACACCCCAAACGCTCATAGAGCAAGCACTTGACCCGCAGTTAAACTCCTAGTAAGATTTCTACCATGAAGCTGCGCGACAACCAGACTTTTCTCTCGCTCTACTACCAACCGCACACGGTCGAGGTTGCCACAGGGGAGGTGGATTCGTTTGCCTCGGTCCAGTCGTGGCCGCGAGAATCGAAACAACTGGGGCAAGTCGCTACGCCTGAGCCGATCGCGACTTTGATGGCGGAGTGGGTGATGTCTGCCAGGCCGCATGCAGTACTCGACCCGGCGGTGGGTCTCGGCGGTTTGCTTGCAGCGTGCCACAGACTCAACCAGCGGGTAGCACTGGTCGGTGTAGAAAGGGATACGGAAACCTTGCAACGCGCGAAAAGGAGTGCACCACGTGGTACGAGGCTGATTCTGGCAGATTATCTCAAGTCGGAGGCCGGCATGTTCGAGGGCATCATAGCCAACCCGCCTTATGTGAAGGCGCATAGGCTCGATTATTCGGACAGCGACTGGCGTTACTTCGAGGAGCGCTTGGGCACACCGTTGGACCGGTTGACAAATCTCTACGCACTGTTTCTGTTGAAGATTTGGGAGGACCTCGCGCCGCACGGCCGTGCGGCCGTCCTGTTGCCGGCTGAATTTTTGAATGCTAACTTCGGCGACGAGATCAAGGAGAGGTTAGTACACGTGATACGCCCACCAGCGATCCTTGTTTTTGCGCCGTCGCTAAATCTGTTCGGTCACGCGCTGACAACCAGCGCGATTGTGTTTCTGGAAAAGGACCGCGCGCCAGGGGCGCCAAATTGGTTAACGTGCGTGGAATCTGTTGCACAAGCTGAGGAGTTCGTCGGCAGACTGTGTAGAGGGCTCCCCGTTCTTGAAAGTTGTACCCGCATTGACTTGGCAACGTTAAACCCACGGGACAAATGGTTGAACCAGTTGCTGAATGGTTCTGATAACCTCGCAGCCTTTCCCAAGCAAGTCGGGGATTATTTCGAGTGCAGTCGCGGTATCGCGACAGGGGCCAACGACTACTTCTGTCTGAGCCGCCCTGGAATGAACGAACACGGATTGACCGAGTAGCACGTAGAGCCTTGCATCACCAAAGCGGCGGACGTTGATGGGTTGGTTTTCACACCCGAGAAGTTTGAAGCTTTGGCCGCGCGCGGGCGCAGGTGTTTCCTTCTGAACCCGTCTGGTAACGGGCAGGCCCTTGCGCGCTACCTGGAGCTTGGGGAACAGCTCGGGATTCCTCAGCGGCATCTGCCGAGCCACCGACCCGTGTGGTATTTGCCGGAGAGCCGGGGTGTTGCCGACATCTGGGTTGCTGTGTTTACGCGGCAATCTGGGAAGTTTATCTTGAACACATCTGGCCCAAAGAATCTGACTTGCTTCCATGGCCTTTATGCTCGGGCAGGCTGCGAAACCTTGGCACCCTTAATGACACTCTTCCTAAACAGCTCTGGCGGACGGCGCGCCTTTGCCAGTGTGAACCGTTTTTACGGCAGCGGGTTGAACAAACTCGAACCAAAGGATGTGGAGCAGATACCTTGTCCGGCCATGCCGAAGTTGAGTCAGAGTGAAGCGAACAAGTTGATCGCAAGACTTTTTGAGCTTGAGCGAGTGCCACTGACTGAACGGACCGCGTGTGTGGATGAGCTGGCAGCGTCGTATTTCCGCCCTACTGGCAGGCCAGAAGAACCTTTTTCACCGCTGCCGCATCGAGCTCGAAGCCGCCGCCGCGTGGAACAATAAAGGCATCGTGTCGCCCGAGTTGTGTGACGCGATGTTCAGCTTCAAGAGTGGGCATCGAAGTGGCCGTTCCAATCTGCACGCCGGAGGTGATCGGAATCATAATGGTGGATTTTTCCTGGCTTTTCGCTGGTGTCTCAACAGTGAAGCCGGTGCCGCTGGCCACGATGGTGAAGATGTCAAGGAAGTTGATGGCAAAAACGGAATC
>JBMFPP010000464.1:0-2320 GCA_049969055.1 Armatimonadota bacterium
CTGGGGTGTCTGCGTTGGCAATATTGTTTAAGATAACCCGGTGCCGGAATGCGCAGACATCCAAAGCGGCTTTGAGCTGTTGTTTGGTGACGTCTTCGAACAGCGAGTCCATAACCGATCTCCGAGCGGAGCAAAGCCGCAATTCGCGTGCCAGGTTGTTCGCTGGGCAGTGGTTGGGTTGGCATATGGATTGCTACCCAAACCGCTTAGGGTTCCGCAGTAAAGAGGCTTGAAAGGTTGTTGGTTTATTTGACCAAGGCGTATTGACAGTTAGAAAGCCTGAGTTCGGCAGTTCCCGTGGTTCCCAGGGATGGGCGAATTTGCGGAATGGATTTACTAAGCTTCCCCAGAGGAGCTTGCCGGCTCAATTAGTGCTGATTGGTTCGGCAAACTCTTTCAAGAAGCTTTGATAGCTGTTTTCAAAACTTCTTGCTGGGGAGGCGTGCAAGAGGTGCAGAGGTGGTAAGCGAAGGATCGCTCCCGGGTACAGCAGGCAAGTTGGAAGAATTTGGATTTGAAGGTTTAGAGAGCCAGAGCAACCGCAAAGAAGGAATAAAGAAGATTTTAGTTGTGGATGATGATGGCATGGTGCGCATGGTGATGGCCGAAATGCTGAGGTGCGCCGGATACGATGTTTTGGAGGCTTCGGGCGGAGAAGAGGCGGTGGAGCTTGTTAAACAGTGCTTCTTCGACGCGGTGATCACCGATGAAACCATGCCGGGCATGCAGGGTTCAGAGCTGGCCGCAGAGCTTGCTGTTCTCTCGCCGCAGACGGGCGTGGTGCTGGTAACCGGGTGGGAGGATACGAAGCACCGCGGAGAGCTCCCGCCGGGTGTGTGCGGAATACTTCCGAAGCCGGTTGGGGAAGCCGAGCTTTTGGCGGTTGTTCGGGCGGCTACGGAAAGCCGGCGCGGTGGATGCGGGGCGTAGGGCTTTAACAGGGCTCTGCGGTGCATCCTTGGGGGTTTTCTGAACATGACGGATGAGCGAATGACCAGGGGTCTTGAAGCGGCGGAGGGCGAAGGGACGAAAGATCTTTCGCCCTCGACGATGTATTTGGACTTTATCGCTGTGTTGTGCCACGAGGTGAGGTCACCGCTGGCGGGGATACTCGGGTTTGCCGATATGCTGGAGTCGAGCGCGGCAGGACAGCTGAGTCAGCGGCAGTTGCGGTATTTGAGGGCTATACGCGAAAGCGCGGGTCGGTTAGAGGTGCTGTTTGATGCCCTGTCCGACTGGGCGCATCCTGAAAGGGGCACAGAAAATGCCGCTTTGGCTCCGGTTTCCGTGTCTCGAGAGGTGCAGGCAGTTGTGGAGAGGGTCCGCATGGAGGCCGAAGATAGAGAGATTTTTGTTAATTTTTCCGATGAGTTTGGCAAGGAATTGATAATGGCGGACCGCCTTCGCATGCCGCGCGTGGTTCACTGGCTTCTGGAGCTCGTGGTGAAGAATACCAGGAGGAGCGGCCAGGTGAATGTAAAGGTGCGGGCTTCCGACGGTGGTTTGGATATAGAGGCTTCATCCAATTCCGCGGTTATTAGCTCTGCAGACGTGGAATCTCTGCTGAATGCTTACAAAGATCCGTCTGTAGGGGTACCCAAACATCTTCGCAGTGTAGCCTTCAATTTAGCTGTGATGAGGCGGTTGGTTGAGGTTCAAGGCGGCAGACTTTACGCGGATGGATTTGGGGAGAGCCTCACCTTAGGATTTTACGTCCCTCTTGTTGGCGACGCTTAGCCCAGGGGTGGAGGGCCTGCTGGAGCAACGGTTTGGTGGAAGTGCGGATGGACGCAGATCTAAAGCGGCCGTTTGGTGCAGAGCTTGATCCCGGGCATGCAGCTTGGGCTGTTTCGTTTCTCCCGGAAGCCGCTGCGGTTTTGGATGATCAGCTGGTGGTTGTTGCCGCAAATCCTCGGTTTGCGGAAACTACTGATCTGCCAGGGGAGATAATCGGCCGAAACATTTCCGAATTTCTTTCGAACGAATCTTTGGGCGAGCTGGAGACGGCGCTGGAAGCACTGCGGGCTGGCTGTGCGCCGGTTGTATGGACGGATCTTCTGGTTCGCGGCGGTGGGGCAGTGGTACCTTGCCGGGCTGGGCTGAGCCGCTTCGGTGGTTCAGATTCGAGGTGGTTCATACTTACGCTGAGGCGCGATGAGCTGAGCAGGCTCGGCCTGGTTCTCGATCGGATGGCGGAAGGCGTATTGGTGGTGGATTCGGCTCGGCGTGTTGTTTATGCGAACCAGCCGTTTTTCCGGATGTGCGGGCTCGATCGCGCTCGAGTGATCGGCGCGCCTCTAGATGGGCTTTTGAGGTTTTC
>JBMFPP010000465.1:0-2304 GCA_049969055.1 Armatimonadota bacterium
CGTACATGCTGGCGCCGCCGCCGGTTCCGCTTATTAATACCAGCGGCAGACGCCGCTCCGTGGCCGTTTCTATGCACCGCGTTATTCGCTCTCCGACCACGGAGTTCATTGCTCCGGCCAGGAAGCGGAAGTCGGTAACCCCTATGGCGACGTCGGTACTGCCGATGCGCGCGCCCCCCGTTACAACGGCGTCGTTTAGGCCGGTGCGTCCGCGGTCGCGCTCCAGCTTCTGCAGGTAGCCCGGAAAGCCTAGCGGATCGCAAGCGGTAACCCCCGCATCCCACTCATGAAACGACCCAGGTTCGGTAAGAAGGGCGATGCGCTCCTGCGCCGACAAACGGAAGTGATAGCCACAGTGGTGGCAAACTTTGAAGTTTTTTTCCAAGTCACGCTTGAACAGTGCACGCTCGCATTTGGGGCATTTCTCCCAAAGCCCGTCGGGAACGTGCGGTTCCGTTTGCTGTGAGTCGGCGCTGCGTTGGCGCCCGATGATCGCCATCCGCTGAAGTTCCTCCAAATGTGTGCCTCTTTGCCTTTCGTGTCAGCGCTTATTTTACCATTTAAGCGGCTTATTCCTCAACCCATCCTTCTATATCCACAAGTAAGCGGGCTACTTCGCCGGTTTCCGCTCTGCATATGCAGGTTATCCGCAGGTATCGGAACACGATGCTGTCCCGCGGTGGGAGCCTGGGGCCGCGGACGGAGAAGGCCGTCCATTTTCCATCCGGGGAGGTGCCCAGCATCATCGGGGCGGTATTCCTGAGCGATTCTCTTACCTCCCCGCTCCATCCGGAGGATTTGCACAGTTCAGATGTGGCTTTTGCGTATGTTGGGTAGGAGGCGGGACCGAGGTCCAATGATGCCGCGGCGAAAGCGAGCCCCGGAGACTTTAGGATCGCATCGACGTATGCAAGCGGCCGCCTAGCGATAACCACCGCATTTGAGATATAAGGCCGCCCGTACTGATCTCGGTGGAGCCGCCCTTCCAGGCAAACGCTGTATCCTTCAAGGAGCGTCTGGCCGTTCAGCATTGGGACTCTCTCAAAAGCTACCGGGACCGTTTCCGTGCGGCAAACAACGATCTCCTTAGCGCTTTCGTCTTTGGGCGAGACCGCTCCCCAGATGCGGCGCGTCCCCTCTCCGGAGAGCACTTCGGTCCACTTTGCCGCGGAGTTTTCCGTGAGAAGCTCCGGTGCCGGGAGTTGTATGCGAACCGGCGCGGCAGGAATACCAACCGCTTTTTGAAGTATCAAGACTCCGTCGGCGGTGTCCAGCACTCCGTTGCCGTTGAAGTCACAGCGCGCGGTTTGGTCGCTGGTTGGCGACAGCAGGCCGACGGCGGCCCTCACAACCAGGACTGCGTCTGCAACGGTGACCCTGCCGTCTCCGTTGTAATCTCCTGCCGGAGCCGCAGTAAGCTTTGTGCACGCCAAAAGGCATGCAATATGCAGAAGGATGGTTTGGAGCTTCGGCTTTGCAAACGACATACGCGCCGCTAGAGAGACCGTTTTGATGGTAAGTTCGGCTTCGGTTTGGGGAGTCCTTTCCGCGCCGTGGTTGGGATTGTTTGACGCTTTTTCTACCCGGGTGCTATAATGCGGTTGATGCGAGCGGGGTACGCGGTGGTGAGGTGGCGCGCGTTTTTCTCGGCATTGGCTCTAATTTGGGGTTCCGCTATGCAAACATCGTGAAAGGTTTGCAGTTGCTGAAGCGTGTGGGCTTTCTTCGCCGCGTCTCCAGTGTGATAGAAACAGCGCCGGTTGGGCCTCAGCAACAGCCGCCTTATCTCAACATGGTGGTGGAGTTGATAACCGACCTTTCGCCCTTCGAGCTTCTGCGGCGTGTTCAGAAGATTGAGAAGGCGGTGGGTAGAACCCCTACGTACCGGTGGGGACCGCGGGTTTTAGACATAGACATACTTCTTTACGATTCGGTCAAGCTGAGCCTTCCGAGGCTTACCATTCCTCATCCGCGGATGCTTCAGCGCTCGTTTGTCATGGAGCCGCTGGCGGAAATAGCGCCGGACGTTGCTGGTAGTGTAAGGGGTGGAGCTTAGGTGCCGGCAGAAAAAGACTATTACCAAATATTGGGTGTTTCCAGGGATGCCACGCAGGAGCAGATAAAACGGCGGTACCGCGAACTGGTGCGCCGATATCATCCGGACGTAAACCCGGATAAGACCGCAAGCCATCAGCTCTTTGTGGAGATCTCTGAAGCATACCGTGTGTTGAGCGATCCATCCCTGCGGGCGGCCTATAACTTAGAGTTGGACAGGCGTCAGGCAAAGCGGCATGAGGAAGCGGC
>JBMFPP010000466.1:0-2295 GCA_049969055.1 Armatimonadota bacterium
CTACCGCGAACCGGCCCGCGAGATTCCCATAGTCGGTGAATACGACGTGATCGTTGTGGGCGGCGGCTGTGCCGGCCTGTGCGCCGCCGTCGCTTCGGCACGTGCGGGCGCCAAAACCCTGCTCATCGAAAGGTTTGGATTCCTCGGAGGCACTGCAACCGCCTCTTTGATGAACAATATAAACGGCTTCAGAAACCAAGTTGAGCCGGACGGCACCCAAACTGTTAAAGGCATTGCCCAGGAGATCATCCTGGAGCTGTACAAGATAGACGGCTTGGGCAAAAGCCCCTATCCCCAAAAGGAGTACGACATTACTAAGGGAGAGCTTTCGTACTCTTACTGCGTTGATCCGGAAAAGTTCAAGTATGTAACGCTAAAGCTGTGCGTTGAGGCCGGCGTTGAAATGCTGTTTCACACTTACTTCTCGCTTCCCATTATGGAGGGAAACACGGTCCGCGGAGTAATTTTCGAAAACAAGTCCGGGCGGCAAGCGGCTGTAGCCCACGTTGTGGTAGATGCCTCCGGCGATGCCGACGTTGCGGCCCGCGCAGGAGCTCCGTTTTGGATGTCCGGCGTGGATGAGCAGAACATCCTGCGCGACAACCTTATGTACAAAATAGCAGGTTTGGAAAACTCGCGGTTTGGGAGCTGTCGCTACGGCGGCGCCAGTGTTGTTTGGGGGCCAGGAGGCGTCTTCGGCGGCAACGATGCTTTTCAGATATCCCGTGCCGAGATCGAAACCCGCTTGAGGGTTTTTCAGCACTTCCAGGAGCTTAAGTCCAAGCACCCGGATTTGGCGAATGCCTACATTGCGGAAACCCCGGTGCTTCTTGGCATACGCCAAACGCGGTTTGTTGAAGGAGAGTACAAACTTACAGCGGAGGATGC
Source organism: Armatimonadota bacterium (assembly GCA_049969055.1). Taxonomy (GTDB): domain Bacteria; phylum Armatimonadota; class DTGP01; order DTGP01; family JBMFPP01; genus JBMFPP01. Next base: position 889 of record JBMFPP010000466.1, read on the forward strand.
AATTCAGGGGCGGCGCTTCGACGATGTGGTTGCCGTAAGCTCCTGCCCTATAATCAGCTACTACGGATACAGGCGGTACTTGGAGCACGAAGGGTACGATATTCCATACCGATGTCTCGTTCCCAAGCGCGTGGAAGGCCTACTTGTGGCTGGCAGGTGCATATCCTCCGAGCAACAGCCGTACGAAAGCCACCGCGCAATGGCACCAGTTATGGCTATCGGTCAGGCGGCCGGAGCTGCGGCGGCTTTGTGCGCGAAAATAGGCTGTCGTCCGCGAGATCTGCCGGTTCGCGAGCTTCAGAAACTGCTTCTGCGCCAGGGTGCGGAGCTGAGAAAGCAGGTGGATTGAAACGAAACAGCCGGTCTTAGCTTTGGCTGGAGCATTGGTGAGATGCCGAAATGTTTTTCAAAGTAATCGCTTGCGAGGTTACATTCAGAGAGATCTGTATGGCGGCCGCCAGATCTGTGAACTTGGTGGACCTCGAGTTCCTCACGCAGGGATACCACGACAACCCGGAGATCGGCCGTGCGCGCCTCCAGGAGAAGATCGATTCGCTTCCGCAGGGGCGGTACGATGCAGTTCTTCTGGTTTACGCCCTGTGCAACAACATGTTAGTAGGCCTGCGTGCGAGGGATATCCCCGTGGTGATTCCCCGCGCCCACGACTGCATAACCTTCTTCATGGGTTCAAAAGACAGGTATGCGCGGTATTTCCGGCAGCACCCGGGTACTTACTACTATACCTCGGGCTGGTTAGAGTATCAAAACCGCGGAGGGGAACGCCTCCCGCACACCCAGGTATCCGGACTCGGCCCATCGCCGATGCAAAGCTTTGAGGAGCTGGCGGCAAAGTACGGAGAGGATAACGCCCGCTTTCTAACCGAGTTCATGGGCAGTTGGATTCAAAACTACAAGCAGGGTACCTACATCCGCTTTGATTTTACAGATCACCTTGGGCTCCGCGAGCAGGTTAAGGAGATATGCGCCAAGCATGGATGGAACTATGATGAGATCGAGGGCGATATGAGCCTGCTTCAGCGCCTGCTCGATGGCTGTTGGGACGAGAAGGATTTTCTGGTTGTGCGCCCGGGCGAGGAAGTGGTGGCAACTTACGATGATAGAATAGTTGATTCGCGGCCGGTTGCTTAGCTCTTAATATCGCGAACGGTTGTGAGTGCTGTGTTGGTTTTCTCCGGTTTGGTTTCCTGAACAGGTTGCCAATTGAGCCATAAAGAGTGGGTGGAGATTTAAGCATGATGTTCCGCTTTTCGGTGGGGTTCCGCGCGGGACTGTCCTTTATTGGGCTATGCGCCGGGCTTTTGTTTTGCTTTGTTGAAAGAGCGGCGGCTGTTACGGCCGAGCTGTGGCTTGGAGCTGTGGATAGATCCAGCGGCGGGCTGAGCCGCG
>JBMFPP010000467.1:0-2281 GCA_049969055.1 Armatimonadota bacterium
GGGGTAAGCTGGATGGCAAAATTGGCTGTGCCTTCTCTTCATCCGGCGGGTGGGGCGGCGGATCTGAGCTAACCTGCATGGCCGTGCTGACCGTACTTATGAATTTCGGAATCCTTGTCTTCGGCGTGACGGAGTACGTGGGGAAGCAGTTCACTCTCCACTACGGGGCTGTGCTGGCAGGGGAACCACGCGCTGAAAGAGAGATTGCGTCCTGCAAGATGCTTGGCAGGCGCCTGGCTCAATGGGTGGCTGTACTGATAGACGGCCGCAAGGAAATCCACCCCGTGCTTTTTAGGAAAAACGAGGAATCCGGATAAACGCCGCTTTTAAGGCGTCTCCGGAAGCCGCCGCAACTTTAGAGCCGTATTTTTATTTCGGCGAACTCTTTATCTGCAGTGCGGCCGCAAGCGACAAAACTACCATTCCCGAGCCAACCAGAAACGGCACGCGGTATCCAAACGCCTGCCATAGATAGCCCCCGACCAACGGCACCGTCACCGCCGCAATATGGTTGATTGTTGTAGCCATGCTGAGGCTTGGAGTCACATCCTCCGGTGGAGCGATGCGCTTCAGGTATGTCGTAAGCGCCATAGAGCATACAAACAGCACGTTGTCCAAAAAGTAGAGCACATATAAGACCGAAACCCACGGCGTGAACGCATACCCTAAAAAGAGTATCGAAAGCACAAGGTAGTTGAAGCAGAGCACTCGGCGCTCACCGACGCGATCTATCCAAAGGCCGGCCAAAGGCGCGGCCGCTATAACCGCCACAGTATTCAAAAACCTTAGGTTAGCAATCTGCGCGAGACCGGTGTGGAACTCTCGAACCAGCGCAAACATGGCAAACGTACCGAATACCTGGCGCCTGCAGCCATCCAGAAACACCAGAATGTAATACAGTGCGTACCGCCCCCGAAAAAGCATCTTCGGACGGTCAGGTGTTCCCAACTTATTTGAAATGAAAGAGCTGAACAGTGCCGCGACCACCAAACAGCTTCCAGATGCAATGAACAAAGCCTCGTAGGGAGCAAATCGAGAAAGGATGCGAACCAGCGCTATCCCGGAAAGCACCGCCACCGATCCGATTGCTGAAATCTGCCCCATGCGGCGCCCCTCGGCGCGCTCCTTAGCTAGCTTCAAAGTGAGCGAGGGAGACACAGTGAACCACAAGTGGAGGCCGGAGCTCCAAATAACTGAAAACAACACAAGCTGAGGAAAAGAATGCGCCCGAGACAGCGCCGCAATGCCAAGCCCTCCCACCGCAAGCGCCACACCCGCAAGCCGTGGCTCCGACAGAAACACAAGCAGTCCCATCACAAAGGCGGTTAGAAACCCCGGTACCTCCCGCAGTGACTCCAAAAGGCCGTACTGATCTGGGCGAATGTGTATCCTTTGAACAGCAAAGTTCGAGAAGCTGGTCTCATAAAGCGTAAACCCGAAAGAAGCGGCGAAAACCGTGCATATAAAAAAGAGAAGGTCGCGGTTGGCCGCAGCCTTCTCCAAACGGATGCGGAGCGCCTTCAACTTTGCCCCTCTTCCTCTGACACTCCCTGCGCTTCCTCAGGTTCAGCCCCGCGGGTTTCCGGGGCTTCGGCGCGCTTTTCCTCCATTTGCAACTGCCAGCACACAGCCAGCGACGCCAGGCATTTTTCCTCGTCCTCCCAAGTGATGTGCCGACCTTGGCTGCAAATGAGCTGAACAATTTCGTCTTTCACAGGAGTTGGATGGGCACCCTTAATCAGCATCTTGTGGCGCGCCGAAAGAAAGCGGCATCCGTTTCCATACGGCCTCACCTCTATTCTTACAGGCATTGTCACCCTCCATGTATAATTTCAATCGGTCCTCATCCGCCGTTGAAAGCAAGGGTCATTCATCCAGAAGCTCCAGCACCCTCTTCACAGTGAAAAATGCCATCTGCTCCGGCAGGAACTTAAAGGCTAGCCAATCCTCATCGCACGTTTCCAGGCTCAAACACCTGCGAACGGCGCAGCGGCACCCGCGCAAAAGGAGGCGCATACTGTCCAACAGTGTTCCATCCAGCAAGAAGTTTTTACGTTCAATTAATCCTTGTTTGTCAAAACTTCCTGTCGAAAAGCGCCGCCTAAATCACAGTGCCTCCAGCCTAAAAGCGGAGGAGCCCAGACGCACCTCATCCCCGGGGTTTAACTGCTGGGATGTCACCCTAACACCGTTGACAAACGTTCCGTTGGACGAACCCTCGTCCACAATCACCAGAGAATTTCCAACCCTCTGAATTACGGCGTGGCGCCTGGATACCGTT
>JBMFPP010000468.1:0-2266 GCA_049969055.1 Armatimonadota bacterium
AGGCGCTTATGCAGTTGCCTCCGAACTACCGCGCCGCCCTTGTACTGCGCGAAGTAAACGGCTTCACCTATGCCGAGATCGCGCAGACGCTGAACTGCACTATAGATGACGTGAAAAACTGGCTGTATCGAGGACGCAAAATGTTCAGGGAGCGCTACGAGCAGTGAAGCATGCCTCCCAGAAATGTCAGAAAGCGTTTGGGTGAAATTATGGATTGGAAACTCATAAAATCTCGGGGCTCCGCGCAGAGCGGCGTGGGGGCCGTCCGCTGTGAAGAGGTGCAGATGCTCCTCGACCAATATGCTCACGGCGAGCTCAATCCTGCGCTGGCCGAAGCAGTTTCACGTCATCTGGTCAACTGCCGGAACTGTGCACTCGAGCTTGAGACGGTTTCCGCGGTTGGGACGGCTCTCAGATATGTATTGTCCGAGCCGCCGCAAGTGGATCTGTTCCCCTTGATAGCGGAAAGATGCCGGCGCCGCGACCGTCTTTTCAAAACGCCGGTGCGCCTTAACCTCGGCAGGTGGGTGCTTTCCGGCTTGGCTGTAACCTGTGTGCTCGGTTTCATCATGCTTGCAAACTGGCAAGCCACACGCACAAATCCAATGGCAAACCAGCCGCGGGTGAAGGGTCCTGCCGCAGAGCGGCTTCGTCCACACAAAGCCGCAGGGCCAAGTGCGGCCGTCTTGCCAAGCGAAAAAACCATTCGGTCCGTTCCAACTCAGGTCCCGGCGTTCGGGGAAAAACCGGGCGGGCAGATTGTCAAACCCGCTCACAGCCGCCAAGAAGTTCTGCCGAGCAAACAGCGGTCAATTGAACGGCCAAATTTGCTGTTTTCTTCAGCGCCCAAGCAAACCCCGTCAAGCCTTTCTCGTCTCTCTCAAACCAAAAGCTCTCCGGATGCCACCGTAGATGAAGGTGTGAGCATCCCTGCATCCAGCCAGTCTGAGCTTGTTCTGATTGCAGAGACGGAAACGGCAGACTTAAGCGACGTCCAAGATCGGCCGTCCTTCTACTCTGTGCAGTTCCCCGAGCCGGCTTTCGACACCCAACTGGTGCGTTCGTTGAAAGTTTACAACCAAAACACCCCAGAAGGACCAGTGAGGGTGGTTGATATAGACTTTGCCCTGCCGAACGGCACTTCCTCAAAGCCTCTAACCGGAAAGAGAGGTGTTCCTTGATGAAAACTCCCGCATGGTTTGCTGTGGCCGCATTTGTGGTTTTCGCGGGTTCCTGCTTGGCCAACAGCCCTGCACAGCAAAAGGAAGCCGTGCAGTTGCCTCAGCCAAAGCCTTCCAAAGAGCTCTTGGTGATGCTGGAAGATCACCCTGCCCTTCCCCTGGGGCCTTACTGGGTTCCGGATTGGCTTCGAGATTCTTGGAAAGCGCCCTTTGCTTTAAAGCCGTCTATTGGCGGGGTCGAGATTTCACCGGCTCCCATGCAGCCGACGATCGAGCGTTATGTCGGATTACCATCGGCGCGCCCCTCGCTTGGGGAAATAGGCAAAAAACCTGTTACTTTGGAAATCGACCGCACAGACGCGTCTGAAGCTATCATGAACCTGCTGGAGGCCGTTGGTGCCAGCTATGTGGTGGGAGGTGATATACCAGCCGGCCGCCGCATAACGGCCAGATTTAGGAACGTGCCGCTTCAGGATGCGCTTGATGCATTGGCCGAAGCCGCTGGATTGTCTTACAGCCTTAAAGGCAACGTTATCGTGCTTAGGGCAACAGGTTTTCTGAGCGTGACTACAACGCCGCCTCTAGGTATAGGACCACCTATGTCTTTACCGCCGACGCCGCCGGCAAAGCCAAAACTCAATCAGCCAAAACCTCAGCCGCAGACCAAACCGCAGTCGAAACCCGGGGCCGGCCAGAAAAGTTCTTCACTGTCGGAAAAATCTTCCACCACCAGTTTCATCGCCCTCAGCCACACCAGCGCCCCTGAGGTTCTCCAGCGCCTTAGCACCCAGAGCACGAAGCTGCCGCCTGGCCTTGAGGTTGTTGCGGCGGCCCCTGATGGAAATGCTGTAGTGGCCAGGGGCACAAGAGACGCGCTGCAGGAGCTGCGAAAGGCGATAGCCGCGCTGGACGTGCCTGTGAAAGTGGTGGAGGTTCAGGCATCAGTTTTTACTGTACCCGAAAGTGGACTGAAAGCCGCACTTCCGGAGCGGTTCCTCTTTCAGCCGGAGTTCGTTCTCAGTGAATTGGAAGCAGAGCAAATCATCGGCAAGTTGAAGAGCTCTGGTGCCGTTGCGCTCTGCCAA
>JBMFPP010000469.1:0-2261 GCA_049969055.1 Armatimonadota bacterium
CTGGCTCCGTCCGGATGATGCCAGTCCATCAGCGAGTAATAGAACCCCACACGAAGGCCCTCAGCGCGGGCGGCTTCAACATATTCGGCAACCAAATCGCGGCCGGGACCGCGCTTGGCGGCGTTGTAATCCGTCAGCTTGGAATCGAAAAGGCAGAACCCCTCATGATGTTTGGTTGTCATCACCATGTAGCGCATACCAGCTGCCTTCGCCAGTTTGGCCCAGTCGCGGGCAGCATTCGGCTTCGGCTTCCACGTGTCAGCCAGCTTCTCGTATTCCTCCACGGGAATGCGCTCCCTGTTCATCACCCATTCGTGGCGGCCCAACTGCGAGTACAATCCCCAGTGGATGAACATCCCAAACCTGGCTTCCCTAAACCACTTTAAACGGCGCTCGCGATCTTGCTCTTCCGGTGTCAACTGCCTCTCTTCACTCATTCCTTCCGCTCCTTTCTCCGAATTTTTCAACTCACTGCGCCTTCTCAACGAAACCCCACTCAATTAAATTGGCGGTAGTAAACACCCAAGAAGGCGAGAAAGACAAATGGTTGCCTTTCTTCTCTCCTAGACCCGCTCCTAACTCAAGCCAGCCCTCCTTCCTTTCTTTATCACGGTCGTTGATAAGGCAGGAAAACCTCACCGGCTTGCTCCTGTCAACCAGCTTCAGCTCCGACCATGGAATGGCCACCTCGTAGGTGGTTATTTCTTTAACGTCGTCCCGCACAACGGCAAGTTTGGCATCTTGAATTAAACCAAGTCCGATATCCGGGTTGGTCGGATAAAAAGTCTGGTATCCCGTCTCAGGAGTATGAAGCCGGAACAGCTCCGGCCCTTTCGGCGTGAGGCTGAGCGCATACTCGTAGTCGGTGTCGAAAATCAATCCGCGCCTGTAGCCAGGATCGCTCGGTTTCTTGAGCTTATGGGGATCCTCAGCACCCACACCAAAAGCTATCTGTATACTGTCGCCATCGAAAGGCAGTGCATATGGGTTCTCGGAAAAGCTGGTCTGCGAGTGCAGATTATCGCTAACCCGAGCCGCAAAATAGAAATTCTCCTCATCCCACATTGTGTACACAACGGCGCTCAGGTTGCCGGGGGTCCAAGCTTTGCGGTACGATTCTGGAGCGTACGGCGAAACAAAATCACGGCTGTCCATCGCGATCGGTATGGCATTGCTCCAGTCATCCAGGTTGCCGTCGATCTTCGGGGTGCCCTTTACGGCCGCGGTCACGCACAGGGTCTGCTCTTGCTTAAAGTTCCATCCAACCTGCCAGGGCAGATTGGTGAACTTTCGCGCCGCATACACGGTTACCGGATACCGGTTGTCCGGAGATACAAGCGCCTGCCTCACAGGGAAGGACAGCACGGTCGAAGCTCCCGGCTGAAGCGGGCCAAACTCCATCCGATCTTTCGCCATGGTCCATCCTTTCGGCGGCTTCACCATAACTTCACCGGAAACCGGTGCGTTTATTTCGTTGGTAACCTCAACATTGATGGAAGCAGTCTGCGGAATTGGCGCGGCGAACGGCTTAACAAAAACGCTAACCGGATCTATACCGCTTATCTCTGCCGCCTTCAAATTGCCGAGGAAAACCGCCTGGTCCCCATCCGAGGTCAGATAAAGCACCTCGTCGGATATCGGGGCTTCGAGCACATTTTTGACAACCCTGCCAACCGGGTTGCCCATCATATCGAATGCTTTAACACCCTGGCCAACGCGCATGCGCAGACTGCCGCGCCCGACAGTGGTCCAAACCACAGCCACTTTTCGGCCGTCCTGCCTCTTGAACAGGGCTCCGTATATGTACCTAGAATGCGGGTACAGGTCCTCAACCAAAACCGTGTCCTCCAGCATGGAAGCGCACACCGCATAACTAACAGCGGCCGCTCGGGGTATGTAGCCCGGCTTAAACAGCCCCATGTCCTCGCTTGTCAGAGTAAACCACGCAATGGTGCGGAGTCCGGCAATTTTGCCCAAAACGTAGGTCCGCGGCACCCACTTAGCAAGCTCCAAAGAATCCCAAAGCTGCCAGCCCTGCTCTGTACACCAAACAACCTGCTTACCGTGCCTCTTGGCCACCAAAACCGAATGTTCGGCCTTTCCGAAAAAGTCTCCCTCCGGAGGGCCAACCCCGTAAGTGTGCGTAGACGCCTCGTCGAAGCACTCTGCAACCGAAGCACCTTTTGCAAAAACCACATCCTGCAGATGGCTGGCACTCCCTGCAGAAGCAATAAGCACGCAGTTGGGATCAGCCTGCTTCG
>JBMFPP010000470.1:0-2240 GCA_049969055.1 Armatimonadota bacterium
TGTACTATCTCGTAAAGCGACCCCATTGCCTTCCCCAATCTTGGCGAAATTAGCAAAAATCCAAAATGTTTTACTTACCGCCAACAAAGGTATTACCAAAATAGTAGGCCATCGAAACCTCAGAGGAAAGGACAGCAACTATGGCGGTTAAAGTGCAAGTTATTTTTTACAGCATGTACGGACACACTTACAAGCTAGCTGAAGCAGTGGCCGCCGGCGCCCGGGAGGTAGAAGGCACAGAAGTGTCTCTGTATCAGGTTCCCGAACTGGTTCCCCAAGAGATACTGGAAAAGAGCGGCGCCGCGGAGGCTAGGGCCACCTTCGCGCACATACCGTACGCCGCACCCGATCAGCTCTCCGAAGCAGACGCAATAATATTCGGAACGCCAACCCGCTTTGGGAACATGTGCGCCCAAATGCGGAATTTTCTCGACCAAACCGGCCGCCTCTGGATGGCCGGCGCATTGATAGGTAAGGTCGGTAGTGTTTTTACCTCAACAGCATCCCAACACGGTGGGCATGAAACCACCATAACAAGCTTCCACACAACCCTACTGCACCACGGAATGATCATCGTTGGGGTTCCATACTCCGAACAGCGCCTGCTGAACATGGAAGAGGTATCCGGAGGCACACCGTACGGAGCATCCACCATGGCCGGCGGCGACGGCTCGCGCCAGCCATCCGAAAACGAACTCGCCATAGCCAGATTCCAAGGCAGGTACGTCGCAGAGGTCACCAAGGCCTTGGTTTTGGGAAGACAAGCTGTGCGGGAGTCTAGATAGCCGCGCACCGAAACGCGCACACAAACCGGCGAACCGGCGAAGCAAGAGAATTTGCTCTTCACGCGGCCGCAAGTTTACAGCACCAGCATACCAGTGGTGCAGGAACCTCCGGCTTTGAAGCGAACGGTTGGTTGGATGGGCTGATATGCACATTCGGAATGCTGGTGCTTTATTTTTAACGCACTACAAACCGAAACGGCCAGAAAGCGCAGAGACACAGCGGCGCCTACCTAAAGGTTGACCATGGACCACAATATGAGCGCCCCCTTCGATCGGTTGGAGCTTCTCATGCTTACCCGCGTGCACGGGCTTGGAAGCAAGGGCGTGACCTCAATATTGAGAAGCGCACTTCAATCTCGACGCCCGCTCGCCGACATCTTTAAAATGGACGAGCAGGAGCTCCGCGCTAACTACGGTTTGAAGGCGGAAGCCGCACAGCAGATCTCGCGAGACCGAGATTCTCTGGAAACCGCCGCTAAACTCCTTGACACGTCCCTTAAAGAGCGGAACGTGCGCGTGCTTACCTTTGCAGATTCGCTGTACCCAAAAGGCATTCTGCAGTTCTTCGCCGAGCCACCGCCTATTCTGTTTGCCTACGGCAACCTTAGCGCCGCCGAGGGAATCTCCGCGGCGGTTCTCACATCAGCGGACCCAACACCTTGGGCGATGCAAACAACCGCCTGCGTCGCCAACGCAGTGGCGCAGTCGGGAGCAGCCATCGTAACGGGCCACAACCGGCCTTCGTACCAAGAAGCAGCTCTTGCTGGCAAGCGAGCTGGAACACCCATCGTGGTCCCGCTGGACCGCGGCATTCTGAACGCCTTCCGCGGCGACCTCACACGGGAGCTCCTGGCTGCGGCCCGGATCTACGGCTACACCTTCCCTGCTGAACGCGATTTGGTGGTTTCGCCGTTCCGCCCAGAAGACCATTGGGTCGGACACAACAACCGCATCCGAGATGCCGTCGTTGTTGCCATAGCTCATATTATTGTGGTGGTGGAGGTTCGCGAAGGCGGCGTTATGCACAAGTTGTGCTTGAGGGCCCGGCAGTGCGGCAAAAGGGTGCTGGTTTGCAAACCTGGTGCCTCGTGGCCGGAAGCCTCCGGAAACACAACCTTAATTGCGTCCGGGTTCGAAGCTGTGGATGCCGAGCTTCTTCCTCAATCTGCGGCATTGGCCGTAGCCGAGTGCCAACGCTAGCCAGGCTTCCGAAGAATCTGCCGAAACCAATGCCGCCAACCAGATCCGCAGACTTCTGCTGGAGGGACACGGCCAAAACGCGTTGAACAAAACCCCTGAGGGTGGTACTTTCCGCGAAGGCATCGGGCATGAAAAGCATCCCGGAACTGAATGTGGAAGAGCATGAAGGTGTATTCCGAGCCGTCCTTTTCGTAAGGCGGGATGGGGCCCCGAACACTAGGTTTGTAAGCCACGGCAGTTCCAAACAAGAAGCTT
>JBMFPP010000471.1:0-2238 GCA_049969055.1 Armatimonadota bacterium
AGCCGGTATAAGACGTTTAAACCTCACAGGAACACTAGTCCTTATAAAGGACATACCGAAAGCAACAGCGCTGGAACCCGGCGAGAGTTCCCAATTACCGCCTAGGGCAATTCTCGCAAGCTTTTCCGGCGTCTCGTTCAGAAGAAGAGAGCGTATGCGCTCCATAGACGGGGCTATATGCGATACATCCCTACCTCTGCCGTAGGACGACGGATGTGTCATATGGTATTGGTTCAGCCCGTTTTTCGCAAGCGCTATGGTCTTCGGACGGTGTTGAAGCACCACAAGCCACGGCGAGTCCCAATCAGTCCATCCTTCCGATCCAGCAAACCAAACAAGAAGCCAGGGCTCGCTCATCACTTGGCCCTCGCGGGTTTCACCGATGCGCAAAACGTCGCACCGACCCCCAGCCGGAACGGCACAATACGAAGGCCCTCCCAAACCCCACTTGCTAAGATCGGCAAACAGCTTGAACTCGCCCGCTTTGTTGTGAAACAGAACCGCAGGGCTCAGCTGAGTGCTTATGTAATAGAAGTCGGAAGCTTTCCAAGCCGTGGCCAGTCTCTCCGGGTTTATGCGAGGCGCGATGTAACGGGATGGAGATGCTTTCAGCTCCCCGTACTCTCCAATCGAAGAAGCATTCGCCGGTCGTACGTCCGTAGAAACCAGCGAAAAAACCAAAAATGCATAAATCAAAATCATCAAAACCCCCTGGTTCTTTGGTCATGGAGCGTATTCGGCGCGGGAGCAGCCCTCCCTTTCCGGAGCCCACCACCCGAGTGAGAATCCGCACTGCTTGAAACCTTCGGCGGGACAGAGGGCACAAACAGCTTTACCGCAGTGTACAGGCTTAGAAAGTCGGGGCACACCGGTTAGATACGTCGGTAGGAAAGGAGCGGCAGTATGCACTCCAATTTGCCGCGGAATCAGCGCCGGGCTGGCTGGGTAAATCGGAAGAGAACCACATCGCCGTCTTGGATGATGGAGTCATGGCCCTCAGTGCGCACCTTGCCGGCTTCTTTTGCTGCACCCCACGAGCCGTACTGAACGAGCACATCATAGGGCACGACCTCGGCGCGGATGAAGCCCTCCTCCATATCTTTATGAACGCGGCCAGCCGCCTGTGGAGCCGTACAGCCGCGGGGAATTGGCCAGGCGGTTACCCTGGCGCCCACAATGGTGTAAAAGGTTATAAGGCCCAGAAGATTGTAGGCGGCGCGAATCAGCGTTTCCACAGGGGAAGCATCCACTCCAAGCTCTTCAGCAAAAGCCTTCGCTTCTTCCGGAGAAAGCTCGGCAAGATCCGCCTCCAGCTTAGCCGGAATGGTGTACAGCGTTTCACCCTGAGAGTCGGCCCAAGCCTTCAACTGGTCCAATCCCTCTGCGGCGTCTTCACCAACGTTGGCCACGATTATGCGCGGCTTAGCAGTGAGAAGAGAGAGCGGTTTTATATACTGCAGAACAGAATCCGACAGGCCGGACTTCCTTATGGGCACGCCGCGCTCCAAAACCGCGCGGATCTGTTCAAGCGCATGCAGTTCTTCCGCGTGAGCCTTGCTGCTCTTCATCAGTGAGCGCACGCGGTCGATGCGGCGGTCGAGGGATGCCAAATCGGCCAGGGCCATCTCGGTGTCCACCACTTCTATATCGCGCACCGGGTCTATAGAGCCTTCAACATGTGGGACATGGGGAGCGGGGAAACAGCGAACCACGTGGAGCACGGCATCCACGTTTCGTATGTGCCCAAGGAACTCGTTTCCAAGGCCTTCGCCCCTGTGGGCACCGCGCACCAAGCCGGCAATATCCACAATTTCAAAGGTGGCTGGGCGCGCTTCCTCCTGGCCGGCCAGCTTTTTCAGCTGGTCCAATCTTGGGTCCGGTACCGGAATAACCGCATCGTTCTTGCCGATGGTTGTGAAGGGGTAGTTGGATACCTCGGCGGAGGCGCGGGTAAGCGCATTGAAAAGGGTGGTTTTACCCACGTTCGGTAGTCCCACAATTCCGCACGACAGCATCCATCTACCCCTGTACGTTCAGGTTTCAGTCTCTACTCGCTTGAGGGTGAGGGTCATGCCTTACTAAACTGGACACGCCGCTACGGCTGTCTCTCCGGAGCTTTGTACTCGATTTTGGCGACCTTCCAAGAACCGCTGACCTTCCTCATCGCCATCGAGACCGGAATGGGAACGCTTTGTATGCCGCCTCCGTCCGGCCGCGGGAACCGGAAGTACTGCGTGT
>JBMFPP010000472.1:0-2230 GCA_049969055.1 Armatimonadota bacterium
GAAACTGCTTCCACAAACAAATCCGCCGCTTTTTCGAAAAGCTGTTCACGGGTCGGGAAAACCAACAGTTTACCGCGGGAAGTTTCCAGCGTTTTCATTTTCGGAAAAACCGAACAACCAAAGCATTAATTCCCATTATTCCGAGGGGCTTTCAGCATGGCGGCGGCTGTGTACAGCGCGTGCTCCCATTCCGATTCGCGGCCGGGGTACTCCAGCGCTTCGCACAGCAGAACCGCGGAGTTTTGAGAAGCGGAGGCGGCTGTTGAAGCGGCTTCGATCGGAGCCGCTGGCGGCACCGTTTCAAACCCGGGCAGTTCCACCCGAAAGCTGTTCCGGCCTTGGGCGGGAAGCAGCAGCGCCGCCCTATCAGGTGTGCCGCCGAGCTTCAGCTTAACACTGCGGGCCGCTCCATCTTCAGCGCGGAAGCGGAACAAACAGCCGTCGTCCCCATCTGCTTGGGACTCCGGCGTCCACCGAAGGCGGTGCGCAAACCAGCCAACCGTCAGCAGTGCCGCGCTTAAAGATGCGGAGGGGACCGAAAGCTCAACCTCTGCGGCTCTGCTGAGGGTTTCCACAGCCTCGGGATCATCGAAGGCCGAAACGATGCGGGAGCGTACATGCTCCAGCTGGATCCACAAAAGATCTCCGAAAACTGCATCCGGGGTGCCAGCGACCACCGCGGCAACGCTCGGAAGCGAATCCACGGGGCTTCTTAGGGCGCCGGTGTTGATCAGAAGCTTGTCGCAAAGCGCCGCCGTTTCGAGCAGTGTGGAGTTCCAAGCCGAGGGATCTCCAACCACCCAGCCAAACACTGGCAGATCGGGCAGGAGCAGTGAAGAGACGGTTGCAGATAGGAACCGTGCCACGGGTCCGTTTAGATGCAGGCGCACCTCCTCACAGCACACCTGCCTGGCACTTCCGGAGGTTAAAGAGCAGTGGGCACTTACGAATGCATCTGCGTGCTCGTCCGAGGAGTGTGGGTTTACAACAGCTATAACTGCGCGCGACGGGTGAGAGTTTACCAGAAGCGCGACGGTACGGGCTGCGGTTTCCGCTTCCTCCTCTGTGCGGCACAAAACCACCAAGCTGAGCAGAGCCGCGCGCGTGGTAACCGGCACCGCGCCCCGCTCAACCGCTTCGTTGGCCGCCCGCCACAAATCCGCCAAAGCCTTTTCCACCTCGGGCACGCGGACGCAGCGGAGAACCCCGGGCGCGAATGAAAACTGCGCATCAGCTTCAGGCATATCTTTCCCTATTTAGCCCGCCGAACCGCGGGTATTCTATGCGGCGTCGGGGAACAGTCTCTGCAGTTCGGAAACGTAAACCCGGTAAGCCGGCTGATCGAACAAAACGAAGCGCACCAGCTTAATATCCGGATGCGATTTCAGATATTCAACCACCGTTGGCACGGCAATTTTCACGGCTTCCTCAATAGGGTATCGGTAGGCACCCGTGCTTATGGCGGGAAAAGCGACCGATGTGATGCCGTTTTCGGAGGCAACCTCCAGACTTCTGCGGTAACAGCTGGCCAAAAGTTCCGGTTCGCCGTGTTTGCCGTCCTGGTAAACGGGGCCGACGGTGTGTATAACGTATTTGGCCTTCAGTCGGCCGCCGGTGGTTATTTTGGCATCACCGGTTTCGCACCCACCCAGCTTGCGGCATTCCTCGAGAATTGCCGGTCCTCCCGCTCGATGTATGGCTCCGTCCACCCCGCCGCCTCCAAGCAATGTTCTGTTGGCGGCGTTTACGATAGCTTCGGTATCCTGCTGGGTGATATCGCCTTGAACCACTTCTATAGTTGCATCGCCGACCTTTGCTTTAACCATACAGCACCTCCGAAACAAGTTTCTAAATGAGAGCGTTTTTCCTGCTTCGCGAATGATTTCGCCGCGTTCCGATTCTGCAGGCACGGCTGACAAAATGTCCTCTTGAATTGAGGAACGCGCTGACGATCGACGGGAACCGCCAAACGCTATATTCAAGCAGTGCTCGCCGGCGTCCTCCAGAGAAGATTGAACTCAAAACCGCGTGCGGAAGCAGTTTATGATTGATATTGATTTCGGCGCCGGGCATGCAGCACGCGCTGCAGAGCGGGCGTTTAATCGCTGACCTCCCGTATGAAAGCACGGACGTCTGTCATTGTGCGGATAAGCTCTCTGCCCTGCTTTTCGCCCAGAACGCACAAAGCCGTTGCTAAGCTGTCTGATGTGATGCCGTTGCGCGCGATCAC
>JBMFPP010000473.1:0-2211 GCA_049969055.1 Armatimonadota bacterium
GTTGAAAACTTCTTCGCGGCTCTCTCCAGTGTTCAGCTTCATGATTTCATCAACCATGAAAGGAATCATAACCTGCTGCCAGCCCTCGCGAATGACGGAGAGAGTACCGTCGAAGTCAAAGAGCGCGTACCGTATGCGCCCGCGAACCACGTTTGGATTTATGATCTCTATGGATGTGCCCGGAAGAAAATTACCGCTCATTGCAAATTTCTGCACCTTTATCAAAAGTATCTTCAACAGCCGAAGACGTGTTTTTGAGGTTCTGCCAATCTGAAAACTTCTTTTCAGCAGTCTGGATGTCCTGCGCACAGCTGAGAATTTTGCCGCTCGAAATTCCCGTGTTTACCGGTCAGCCAAACGAATGCTATAATTCCGCTTGACGGACGCACTTAAACCAGCTTTTTCGCCGGAAAGGAGAAGCTTATGGTTATACTGCCAAAGCCTGGCTGTACCGACGAACAGCTTCAGGAGATTCTGCGCCTGCTGGATTCGCTGGGGTACAGCGCACACATATCCCGAGGGGTGGAGCGCACCGTTATCGGCGCAGTGGGAGCGCCCGACTCCGATAGATCTGCGGCCATCGAGCGGTTGGAGTCTCTGCCGCAGGTTGAGCGCGTGGTTCCGGTGCTGAAGCCGTACAAACTGGTCAGCAGGGATTTCCAACCGCAGAATACCGTGGTCCGCGTTGGAAATGTTGCCATAGGCGACGGTAGTTTGACCGTGATGGCAGGGCCGTGCACCGTGGAAAGTCGGGACCAGCTTCTTCAAACTGCCAAGGTGGTGAAAGAGGCCGGGGCTAAAATACTTCGAGGAGGCGCGTACAAGCCGAGCACGTCCCCCTACAGCTTTCAAGGGCTTGGGGTGGAGGGGCTGAAACTGCTGTCGGAAGCACGTGCGGAAACGGGGCTTCCGGTTATTACGGAGGTTTTAGATCCGCGCGACGTTGAGGTTGTATGCGAACACGCGGATATACTCCAAATCGGCGCGCGGAACATGAGCAATTTCTCCTTTCTGAAGGAGGTTGGCTCAACGCGCAAGCCGGTTATGCTTAAGCGCGGGATGTCTGCCACGCTGGAGGAATGGCTCCATGCGGCCGAGTATATCGCCGTGCGCGGCAATACCCAGATCTTGCTGTGCGAGCGGGGAATTCGCACGTTTGAAACAGCAACAAGGAACACGTTTGATATAAATGCTATTCCGGCTGTGCAACAGCTCAGCCACCTTCCGGTTGTGGCAGACCCATCGCACGGAACTGGAAGACGCTCGCTGGTGGGACCGGTGGCCAGGGCCGCCGTTGCCGCAGGCGCCGACGCGGTTATAGTCGAGGTGCATCCGGAACCGTCCAAGGCGCTTAAAGACGGGGCACAGTCCCTCACTTTTGAGGATTTCAGAGTGATGATGAAGGAGCTCAAGTGCATAGCTTCCGCTCTGGGCCGCTGTATGTGAGTGTCAGCGGGATGCTGGCTCTCAGTCCTCACCCCTGCCTTCCCTTCCACTCCGTTCGATACGAGAGAAGAATGCGCACTTGGGAGAATTCTGGCAGTGTAAGGAAGTGTTTATGAGAAGGATTGTTCTTGCTTCACTTTCACCAAGGCGCAAGGAGCTGCTGTCTCTGCTGGGTGTGCCGTTTGAAATTCTGGCAAGCAAAACCAACGAGGATCCGGGAGATACACCGAAAAGCCCGGAACAACATGTGCGGATTGTTGCCAGAAAAAAAGCGGATGAAGTTGCAAGGATAGTGGATGACGCCTTGGTGATAGGTGCAGATACGATAGTTGTTGTGGATGATCAGATTTTGGGGAAGCCCAAAGACTCTAACGACGCCGTTCGCATGCTGAAACTGCTGTCCGGGAAGGTTCACAAAGTTTATACGGGAGTTGTTGTGCTGGACGTACACAGCGGCATTGTGGTCGATTCATGTGAGGACTGCGTGGAAACCCAGGTACACGTGCGCGAGCTCAGCGAGGAGATGATAGAAGCGTACGTTCGCACCGGCGAACCGCTGGATAAAGCCGGCGCCTATGCAATTCAAGGCTACGGCTCGATTCTGATCGAAGGCATCGTTGGGGATTATTTCAACGTGGTTGGCCTGCCGGTGCACAAGCTTTCAGTAATGCTGGAAAGGTTTGGGGTGAAACCGCTGTCGGGTTTAGGAAGAAAAGAAGGCGGCTGAGGTTCTTCAGCTGGGGTCCTTTTGCGCCGCGATTACGG
>JBMFPP010000474.1:0-2194 GCA_049969055.1 Armatimonadota bacterium
CCACTCTCGGGAAGTTAACGAAATGATCCGCTCCATCCAGCCGCAGATTATCATAAACGACCGCAACCACCTCCCTGAGGACCACGCCACACCGGAGCAAACTATTCCAGCCGGTGCCATGCCCGGAGGCCGACTTTGGGAAACCTGCATGACCATCAACGATACTTGGGGCTACGCTAAGAACGACACCAACTGGAAACCGGCCGAGGATTTAATCCGCAAACTGTGCGATATCGCCAGCAAAGGCGGAAACTTCCTGCTGAACGTCGGCCCCACCGCAGAAGGCGAATTCCCGCCGGAAATCATGGAGCGCTTGGCCGCCATCGGCCGCTGGATGAAGGTCAACGGCGAAAGCATTTACGGCACAACCCAAAGCCCGTTCCGAAAGCTCCCCTTCGACGGCCGCTGTACGGTCAAGGGAAACTACCTGTACCTTCACGTTTTCAAATGGCCGGATGAGGGGTTAAAGCTTCTTGGTTTGGAAACCCCCGTTGTGGAAGCTTATGCACTTAACACCCGCCAGAAGCTTTCCGTTCAGCGTTCGTCAACACCGGATGGACCGGTAATCTATATAAGCAAACCCAAGGCTCTGGATCCTGCCGCCACAGTAATACGCCTGAAGCTTGCCGCACCGCCGGTAGTATCTCCGCAGGCGTTTGCAATACAGCCCGATTCAAACGGCGTGATTTCACTGCGGGCGCGCGACGCCCAGGTGCACGGAAAAACGGCCCGATACGAAGAAGGCGGCGGCAGAGATAACATCGGCTTCTGGACAAACCCGCGGGATTACGTAACATGGCTCTGCAGGGTGCCGCGCTCCGGCCGCTACAGAGTCGAGGTTACCTACGCCTGCCCACAGCAAAACGCCGGAAGCCGCTACAGCGTCGGCATTGAAGGAGGGCCAACCGTCAGCGGGGTCGTCGGCGGCACTGGCTCTTGGACGGATTTCCGCACAGAAACCATCGGCGAACTCAACTTAACCGCCGGAAGACACACCGTAGCCGTGCGCATAATTTCCATGCCCCAGGGTGCCGCCATGAACCTCCGCGAAGTGCGCTTGATTCCACAATAATTTTGCCAACAGTGCCTGCACCGCTGGTAAACACAAATATGCAGTGGTGGTGTTTGAAAAGCAAAACCGCGAAGAAACTGCTCCACTTAGCCTTGGCAGTGCTGATTTCAGCCGCCGCAACCCGGCTCTACACCAAGGCCTTCGGCGCAGAACAAACCCTGCTTGATAAAGGGATATCGCTGTTCAAACAGGGGAAGCTTAACGAATCCATAACCGCGCTCAAGGAAGCGGTGAAAGCTTCTCCAAAAGATCCCAACTGCTTGGCGTGGCTCGGCTACGTTCTTCTGGAATCCGGAAAACCAGATGAGGCCATCCAACCTCTCAAAACCGCATCCGAGCTGAACCCAAAAAGCGCCGAAGTGCTGAACAACCTCGGCAACGCCTACCTAATGAAGAACGACCTCAAAGCGGCTGAATCCATTTACAAACGCGCCCTTCAGCTTCAGCCTAACCTCCACCAGGCCAGATACAATCTTGGTTTGGTTTTGCATAAAACCGGCCGCCACGCCCAAGCGGCCGCAGAGCTAACCAAACTCGCCTCTGCACAGCCTAAGAACCCAAAAGTGCACGCACTTTTGGCCCAAGTGCTTCTCTCCGCCAACCGCAAATGGGAGGCAATGAAAGCTTACCGCACAGCGGCCCAACTTGACCCTAACAATGGCAGGTATTGGTTCGACCTCGGCCGCGCTTACACACAAATCGGCCTGTACAAAGACGCCTACTCTGCCTTCCGCAGGGCGGACGAACTACTGAAGTCCGAACCCGCCGCCGCAGTAGCCGCCGCCGAAGCCGCAGAAAAGTTGGGCAACCGAGAATCCTCCGCACAGTACTGGCAGAAAGCCTCTGCAATGCGCCCCAACGACCCCATCCTGCGCTTCCGCTTGGGCCTAGCACTTTCGGTGGTGGGCAACCTGGCCGGCGCCGAGCACGAGTATCGGCAGGCTGTTGAGCTGGGAGCATCCTTCCCAGAGCTGTACAACAACCTCGGCTGGGTTATTCTCAACCAAGGCAAGCCAAGCGAAGCGGTCCAGTGGTTCCGCAAAGCAGTGGCCCAGAAACCGCATCCACCGGAAGCACTGCGCAACTTAGCCGCCGCGCTTGAGGCCTCCGGCAATATTCAGG
>JBMFPP010000475.1:0-2192 GCA_049969055.1 Armatimonadota bacterium
CCCGTCAAAATCAAAGGTGTTCCGGGAGGGCAACCTTCGGGCACCCAAATCGTTTCAGCCAACTCAGATGCCTTCGAATCCTACGGCTTAGAAAGGGCGCTCACCTCTCCAATCTGCCGCCAGTGCGGCGAAAGAATCGGAAAAGCCATCAACAGCCTCATCTCAGGAGAAAACACCAGCATACGTGTTGGACCCCTTGTTTACATATTCTGGAGTGTGGATGCACCCGGCTTCTCACCGGTTTCCTTCTTGAGACAGCCGGACCCAAGCGTTGTGAAAAACCTGATTAGCTCTTACTCAACCGGAAAGCAGAATCTGGTTGAGGAGGACACAGCGATTTTCCACGCAACAGCCCTTTCAGCGGCCGGCAGCCGAGTGGTCGTCCGAGATTGGCTCAGCACCACCGTCGGCTCCGTCAAAGCCAACCTCGCCTGCTGGTTCGAACTGCAGAGCATTGTGGATTGGGAGGGAAACCCAGGCACCTTCTTAGGGGTGCGGGAACTGGCCGCCTCGCTCTACCGAAAGGCCGACGACATCCCAACTTGGGTGCCGAAAGAGCTGATCTCTGCCGCACTGCACGGGCATCCACTGCCCGATACCCTTCTGAAAGCCGCCGTTCAAAGGTGCCAGATAAACGGCCGGGTTACACACCCCAATGCGGCCTTAATTAAAACCGTGCTTTTCCAAAAAGCGCAAGATGAGGAGGTAAAACGCATGTCAGAACTGGATGCAACCAACAAGAACCCCGCTTATCTTTGTGGAAGACTCCTGGCCGTCCTCGAGTCTATCCAGCGCCAGGCAGTGCCGGGAGCTAAGTCCACAATTGTTGGCAGCTTCTTTGGTTCGGCATCATCTGCGCCGGCCAGTGTGTTCGGCACGCTTATGCGGCTTGCGCAGTCCCACCTCGAAAAGCTCCGAAAGACAAACGAACCAGCCTACCACGCCCTTCAAAGCCGCATCGAGAGCGTTCTCGAAAACCTGCCCCAGTTCCCCGCAACCCTCTCTCTAAGAGAGCAAGCCCTCTTCTGCCTCGGCTACTATCACCAGCGCGCCGCCGACCGCAGGTCAGCAAGAGAAAGAAGCCAAGCAAACCGTTCTGAAGAGCAAACGCCAAACAGCGAATAGCAAAACAAGGAGGTACAAACAATGAGCAGAATTTATGAAGATCCAAAGAAAAGGCACGACTTCATACTGCTGTTCGACGTAAGCGACGGCAATCCCAACGGTGACCCGGATGCCGGCAACCTCCCGCGCGTGGACCCAGAAACCATGCACGGCATCGTAACTGACGTGTGCCTTAAGCGCAAAGTGCGCGATTACGTCTGCCTAAAGAAAAACAACGAAAACGGCTACCGCATCTACGTCCAGCGCAAAGGCATAGCGCTCAACACCCTGCACGAAGAAGCTTACAAGAAAACCAACAGAGAGGACAAAATGGCAAAGCCCTCGCGCGACGACATCGAGGAATCCCGCAGGTATATGTGCAGAAATTTCTACGACATCCGCATGTTCGGCGCTGTAATGACCACCGGCGTAAACTGCGGCCAAGTGCGGGGACCCGTCCAGCTCACATTCGGTAGATCCGTAGATCCCATAATCCCAATAGAGTTTACCATCACGCGCGTGGCCATAACAGAAGAAGAAGAGGTAAAAACAACCGAGATGGGCAGAAAACCCTTTGTGCCTTACGGCCTCTACCTCACAAAGGGGTTTTTCTCCCCATCCTTCGCCGAACAAACAGGTGTAACCAGCGACGACCTGGCCCTCTTCTGGGAAGCACTCCAGAACATGTGGGATCTGGACAGGTCCGCCAGCAGGGGAATGATGGCCTGCAGAGGTCTGTACATCTTCACCCACGAAAACAGTTTGGGCAACGCTCACGCGCACGAGCTGTTCAGCCGCATCAGCGTAAACCGCAGGCCCGGAGTCAGCATTCCCAGATCCTTCAGTGACTACGAAGTTCTCATAAACGAAGAGGGCCTTCCAGAGGGCGTAACACTTACCAAGCTCGTGGGCTAGACAACTCTGGCACCTGCCCGCCCCTTGCCGTACCGGAGGAAATCTGGGGCGGGCAGGAATAATGACTAGTGACATTGGGCAGTGCGCCCGATTCTATCAGCACATTGACATGTTAATTCCACCAACTTGCGAGGAACCGAGCACCTGCGCCTCGGCCAACAGCACCGCATCCA
>JBMFPP010000476.1:0-2173 GCA_049969055.1 Armatimonadota bacterium
GATGAAGTTGATACCATGATCGATGGCGGCATGTATGGCGGCGATGGATTCGCTGTCGTCGGCATCGCCCCACCACTCTTTGCCCATTACCCAGCAACCCAGGCTGATGGACGATATCCACATGTCGCTTCTACCCAAACGGCGCAGTTCCAATTTATGTTACCTCCTTAAAAAATTTATTTGGGATCAGAAAGCTTTTGTTTTTTAGGTTATCTCCACCAATTCATACCGCCTGGATCCGACGCCGCGGCGCTCCAGGGCGGCTATCTGTACGAACGGGTCTTTGCCGTGGATTTTCTGGAGCAGGTGCTCGCCCTCGTGAAGGGGTCTGTCTTTCGGCAGTGCAGAGGGGATGAAATCCTCGTTTTTGATGAGGTCGAGGGAGGCCTGTTCTATTGCCACCATGTCGGTTGATGCAAGTATGCCGATATCAGGAACCAAAGAGCCGGTGGAGAATCCCCAGCAGTCGCAGAGCATGGTTATGTTCAGGAGCATGTTGATAAACAGGAGGCGGCCCGGCTCGAAGGTGTCCAGCACAGTTTTGGTGCAGAGGGCCATGCCTTCCTGGAAGTGGTAAAACCCTTTCGGGTCCATTTTGATGGCGTTGTTGGGACAGACGTTTACGCAGTGCTGGCAGAACACGCAGTGGTGGTAAAAAATCTCGTATTCGCCTTTCTCGTTGAACTTATTGGCGCCGTATCGACAAGCTTGTATGCACATTTCGCAGTGACTGCAGAGCTCTGCGTCCCAGGTCATGCCTCCTTCAAGGCGGTGTATTTCGGCCCTAGTGGCGGCGGTTACACAGCCCATGGCTATGTTCTTGCAGGCGCCGCCGTAGGCGCAAGCCCCGTGGCCTTTTACGTGGGAAAGGTCTACCATAGCTTCTGCATCGTGGATGTAGCCGGCTATTTGGATCTCTTTCAATGTTTGGTAGTCAACGGGTTTCGAGTAGTGATAACGGTCGCGGAATCCAGAGGCCCCAACAAGCGGTGCTCCAAGAGTCTCTTCGGTGTAGCCTCGGGCCTTGGCATTTTTCACTGCCCATGCGTCATCGGTTATAAATACATCCGCTTCGGCTTCCTTAAGGGCCTGCACCAAAATCCTCACAAACAAAGGGTGAATGGTTGTGTAACCGATGTTGTTGCCGAGGTGCATTTTAACCGCGGTGAGTTTGCCGCCGAACATAGCCCTGAGCGGAAACTGATCTAAGATACGCTTGAATTTTGCCGGCAAAGTTGCGTTCGCTTCCAAACGTTCTGCTTGAGCAGAAGCAAAATACACAATTGCCATCAGTTGCAATCCTCCAGAAACCAAAATTTCGCAAAACCTCAGTTCTTATGCCTGAAAATGAGATTCTGGGTTTGGTCGAGATGAAAAACCCCGATCCAGTGCGCCGAGGTTGGATCAGCGCTTGGTTTTGGGGAGCTTTAAATTATCGTTGGTTTAATTCGCCGCGGCAGGTTAGCAGTCCTGCTTTCAAGTGCGGGGTGCTACCAAAGGGCGAGTGCGGCTTTTAGCACAAGCACCGCGTCCGATACGGTGATGCGCCCGTCCGGGTTAGTTGGGGGGTGCAGATCTGCCGCCGCGGTTTCCTCTTCGGATAGAGTTATGAGGCCCAAAGCACAGCGAAGAACGGTCACGGCATCCGATATGGTAGTGAGCCCATCGCGGTTTACATCTCCGGCGCGGCTGTTTTCGATATCAACCTGCCACTGTGCTGTTGCAGTTTCACCGTAGTAGCCTTCAATTGATACAGAGCCATTGAATCGGCCTGGCCGCGCGTAGGTATGGAGTGTACGGCCGTCGAAGGCGCCGTCCTGGGCGATGTTGGCGGCTTCGGTGTAGTCGGGGGAGCCGTCTCCGAAAGAGAAAGAGAAGCGCTTCGGCCGCCACGATGCGGCTGGCTGTATCCATATCGGCGCCGAGTAAAGCAGGTCTCCATCTCGCTGTTGAATTTTAAGGAAGTAGTACGTTTCTCGCTGGGGACCTTGTGCATGGGTTTCGGATGCGTCCACCAGAACAGTTAAGAGCCCCACGGCGCGCGCTTTCACTTCCGGGAGCACTTCTGCGTACGTGATAGGCACAGTCCACTCGGCGGTTCTTGCTTCGGGTTTGGGGATGCTGGATTGGTCTGCCTGCCATACCCTCTTTCCGCCAACCGTGATGATTTCAG
>JBMFPP010000477.1:0-2168 GCA_049969055.1 Armatimonadota bacterium
GGCATCTATCTCGCCGCGGGCAGCCTGCAGATCGCCGAGGAACTCCAGCAGTGACGGATCTTGGGGTTTGAGGTTTAATGCTTTTCGGCAGGTTTCCTCGGCCAGAGCTATGTTCCCGCGTATGCGGTACAAGTTCGCTTCTAAGAGAAGGCGCTCTACCTGTTTGTCGACAGGGGTCATAAACGCACCCCCACAATTGGGTTATGGAGCTATTCGATCCTCTCCATTCGGCTCCACAGCTCCTCAAGGCTGTAAAATTCGCGTTCCTGTTGAGCGAAGATATGGGCAACTACGTCGCCGAAGTCCAGAAGTATCCAGGTTCCCTGTTCGTATCCTTCTACCCGAGCGCCTTTTACTCCGGCGTCGCGCATCTTTTCCAGAATGCCGTCTGCTATCGCCCTGAGGTGGATTCTCGATTGGCCGGTGCAGATTACGAAAAAGTCAGCTATCAAGGTCCGTCCGCGGAGGTCCAATGTTACTATATCCTGGGCTTTCTTGTCCTCCGCCGCCTCGACAAGAACCTTTACCTTTCCCTCTGAGTCAAGTCCTGTTAGGATAAAGTCGTTCAAAGCTCTCCTTCCCGAATGTAATCTTTACCCACTATGACAACTATATCACTGCTTGACGGTTTCTTTTGGTCTTCTGCGGGTTTCATATCCGCTGTTCCGAGGATGTGTGCTATCTCTTGGGCGCCCTCTTGGCTTTCAGGGTTGAAGATGATCAATGATCTGGAATATGAGAAGCTGTTGGCGTTGGAAACTTTGACCACTCGGAAGCCGTTTTGCTCCAGAGTTTTGGCTACATTGGTTGCCAGACCTTTCTTTCCGGCGCCGTTCAGCACTTCCACCGTGGTACTGCCTAGTCCGCTGTGCCCCCCGAAGACACTGGCTATAAGCTCAGAGGCTTTGTCCTCATCCACGATCCAGTAGCTTATCCCATTTATAGTTTGGGGTCTTCCGGGCAGGGTATGCAGTTCGATGTTTTTCCCTCCAATTCCCTTCAGCTCTTGGACCAAGTACAAAAGCTCCGAAACGGTCATGTTAGTATCAACCACCACAGATCTGGCTTCCCGAACGATTTGCGGAAGCTTTGGCCAGTTGGAGACAACCAAAAGCCTCCGAGCCACCGCTTTTAGAAACTCCTGCTGTCTTTGGATGCGTCCGATGTCTCCCAGGCGGTCGTGCCTGAAACGGACGTATCCCATGGCCTGCTTTCCGTTGAGATGCTGGTAGCCTTTTTTAAGATGGATGTGCAGATCCTGCCAGTTGTCGTCATAGTGCATATCTTTCTCCACGTAAAGGTCCACACCGCCCAGGAGGTCTACCATCTTTTCGAAGCCGGCTGTGTCTGCAACCACATAGTAATCCGGAGATATTCCGGTGAGGTTCTTCACTGCCTCTATGCTCAGGGGCGCGAATCCGTATGCGTAGGCCGCGTTTATTTTGTCCAGGTGACCGCGTCCGGGGATTTCAACTCGGCTGTCTCTGGGTATTGAGATACCGCTCACTTTTTTGTTGGCAAGGTCCACCAGCACAAGCATGATGCTGTCCGATCTTTGAGGGGCGTGTTCGTCAAATTTACTCTTTTGATCTAACCCCAAAACGAGGATTGTGAAGCTTTCCCTGCCGCCGAAGGGCTTGGGGCCAAAGTTTGGAAACGAGATCTTTCTCCCAGCCACCGTTACTTCGCCACCGGTCATACTGATTCTAACCCCTGCCAGCAGGCCTCCGGCCGCGAATATGAGGAATAGAAATGCTAGTGCGGTGCGTTTGACAGCAACTTTCCAGTTTGAGCGGCTCTCTTCTTTCTCACGAGAATGCACCATATTATGCCTCCAATACAGGGTTAGAAGCTTTACTAGGAATTTCCATGGCTTCGGTACAGCCCACGATTCTGGATGTATTGAAGCACAGCGTCCGGAATCAGGTAACGAACCGACCGCCCTTCAGCGACACGGCGGCGTATTTCAGTGGCTGACACAGGCAGAGGATCCATTTTGAGAGCGATCACCCCTGGGGGCAGTACATCCATTTTCTCATTTTTGCCGCCTCTGGGAGCCGCAACGAACCGGCACATATCCATTACCACATCTATATCTTTCCAGCTTTTGAGGTCTGCCACCTCATCTGCTCCAACAATGAAGAACAGCTCGCTGTGGGGGTAGCGGT
>JBMFPP010000478.1:0-2162 GCA_049969055.1 Armatimonadota bacterium
GCGGCACCGCCATGGTGGTGAGAGAGATAGAGGTTGGCGACCTGGTTCTTATGGCCAACGTGGCGGCAATACGCAGTGAACAGGGAGAGATTCTCGGGTCTGTGGCTGTTCTCAGGGATATAACCCGCCTGAAGGAGGTTGAGCGCATCAAGAGTCAGTTTGTATCGATGGTATCGCATGAACTTCGCGCCCCGGTGGCGGCTATACAAAGCTACCTTGATTTGATGCTCTCCGGGCTTGCAGGCGACGATCCCGAACAGCGCAGGCACATGCTTACCAGATGCAGTGAAAGGGCTAAGGCCCTTATTGCGCTGGTGGACGATCTGCTTCAGCTTTCGCGAATGGAGGCCGGCCGCGTTGCCAGGAAGCTTGAGCCCGTGGCGCTGGATGATGTTGTGCGCGAAGTGATTGAGCTTTTCCAGAACCAGGCCGCCGAAAGGGGAATATCCTTACAGCTGAACAGCTCCTGCTCGGTACCGCCGATTCTCGCCGATAGAGAGGATATTGCGCGGGTGGTCACAAACTTGATCAGCAACGCCATCAAGTACAACAAGGAGGGCGGCCGAGTTGATCTTACGGTTTCCTGCTCCGACGGTTATGTGCGCTTGGATGTGGCCGACACCGGCATCGGCATACCCGAGCAGGAGCTTCCACGCATATGGGAGGAGTTCCACCGCGTCAAAACCCCCGAAACGCGCGGAATAAGCGGTACAGGGCTTGGACTGTCGATTGTGAAGAAAATTGTCGACGCGCACCACGGGCACCTGGATGTGGAAAGCAAGGTGGGCGAAGGCTCGGTGTTCCGCGTGTACCTGCCCACAGCCTCCGATCCGCGCACGCAGGAAGCCGCTTCCGCAAACAGCCCCAGCTGAGCCCGCGGTTTTGGGCAATCCCTAAGTTCCCCCTTCGTCAGCCGTATGCTTGCTCTCCAACTGTCTGCTGATTCAATCACCGCTGGTTTCAATAGACTGTCGGGCTCCTAATTCCCCCGCGCTTGTGCTCGCCCTCACCCACAACCCCTCCCGCAGGCGAGCGAGGGAAACCAAGCAACCCCTCTCCCATTCTTCCGACGGAAGAACGGGGATTAGGGGAAGAGGACAAGCTGAAAGGACGGCCGAAGAGGGTGGATTGTGTGCCTACCTTCATCTCCAACTCACGGTTTTTGGAGAGGGAAGCCGGATGCCGCTCGGTTTTCCCGCCCGGGAGGCCTTGGCTACCTTGTACGCACACCAATGGGCTCTGCCGAGGTATAGGAATCGAGGGCGCGCGTGTAGATCTCCAAATAGCCCTGGCACACGCGCGACCAATCGCGCTCCGCCAAAACCCACCGGCGTGCACGCTCCCCCAAACCGCTTCGAAGCGCAGAGTTGTCCAGCAGAGCTTCTACGGTTTCGGCCAGGGCTTCTGCATCGCCGGCTGGAAAGGTAAGGCCCGTCTCGCCATCCCGAACAAGCTCGGTGAGGCCGCCAACGTCGCTGACCACTACCGCTTTCCCCATGCACATGGCCTCCAGAGGCTTTATGGGTGTTACCATCTCGGTAACCGGCGCCCTGAGCCGGGGAACCACAAAAACATCGATCAAAGAATAGTAGTTCAACACATCTGTGTGCGGTACGCGGCCTGTTAACACGATCGACTGCGGACTTGAAGTCTGCCGAGCCAACCCACGGATGCGCCCCATGTCCGGCCCATCGCCAACAATAAGGCAGGCAGCATCACTGCGCCGGGAGAGAATGCGCGCCGCTGCCTCGATAAGCACATCCAAACCTTCAAACCGCCGCAGAAGAGAGATGTACCCGAAAACGGCCTTGCCCTGAACCCCCAAACGCTCGGCTAGCTCGGCGTTGCGAGGCCGCGGCAAGAATCTGCTTGTGTTCACACCGTTCGGCACCACATCAATCTTTTCGGGTGCTACCCCGCGGTTTTCCAGCTCTCTCTTCAGAGCTTTTGAGATTGCCACCACCCTGCCCGCCCTCAGCGCCGCTTTCGTCTCAGCCCGGCGCCTTCGGTGGTATTCCTCCTCTGTTGTGGCTCCGCAGGCGGCATCGCTCTCCTCCCACAGCCCCCGCATTTCGTATACGAACGGTTTGGAAAACCGAGAAGACAGCCACTCCGCATAGACCGCATTCTGATATGGAGAGTGTGCGTGGAACAGATCGAAG
>JBMFPP010000479.1:0-2141 GCA_049969055.1 Armatimonadota bacterium
GGGGCACTTTCAGGGGGATGGAAACGAGCACGCCGGGTCCGTCGAAAGTGTTTCGTCCGGGAGGGGCCAGAACAACTATGCCCACTTCCACCTCATTTTGCCCGGCGCGAGCGGCAGACAGTACGTTGGCGGGAACTATTGGGCCGAGGGTGAACTGGGCTTCTGGATTTTGCGGACTGCCCGGGCTTACCAACAGCGGTTGAAGCGGCGGAGCGCTCTCCGGAACTCTGCTGCCGAAGTGCAGTCTAAACTGCACCGCTGACATGGATTTGAGTTTAGCATCTGCCGAAATTTGGACATTGCAGATTTGGCCGGGCAGGACTTGGTAGTCTTGAACAAACAGGGTTCCGATCTCTTCTGCGCAGGAGAGGCGGCAGAAGGCAAGCAGTGAAATGACAACCAACGGAACTCTCATAGAAGAGGAAAACACTCCTAAGGAAATATTGGGCAGTTAATCTGTTAACCGGCAAGAAGGAAATTCCTGCGTTTTGGAAGAGGGATTCTTCATCCTGGGGGTATTAGTTTAATTCACAATTTTCTAGAATAAGGTTAGGAGACAAGGGGGCAGTTTATTCAACGGCCCCCTTCTCTGTCTAAAGTGGGTTTAGCTCGCAGAAACAGCCTGGATTGCCGGTTGGACAGCAATATATCCGCTCCTCCGGCATGGCGCATCCGCCGCAAAGGTAGCCTTCGGGCTTAACGCCCTGGCACGGCACCTGTGTGCCGGGGCATATTCTTTCGCATCCGCCGCATTGTTTGCAGAGTTCGGATCTCTTATCAAACGGCGGTGCAACTCTGCGCCAAGCGCCGTGTCCAGCAAACGTAAGGGCATGGCCGCCCATCTGTTCGAAGCACATTCGTATGCACAGGCCGCAGAGGATGCACCTGTTGTCTTCGAAGCGGAAGCGCACGTTGTGAATGCCCAAGCGAGCCGCGATGTCCTGCGCTATTTTGACGTTTGGTGCACTGGCCACCAAGAGTTCTGCTATCATACGGCGGTCGCGCAATATTCGCGGGGTGTTGGTGCGCACCTCAATGCCGGGCTGGACTTCGTAGGTGCAAGACGCTGTTACCTGAGGTTCTCCGCCGTTTCGGGAGACTTCAACGATGCACAGCCTGCATCCGCCGTACGGGGTGAGGCCGTCCATATAGCACAGTGTGGGGATGCGTATGCCGTACATGCGAGCCGCTTCCAAAATTGTGGTGCCCTCGTCTACAGTAACTGGAAAGCCGTCAATAGTTAGAGAAACCTTTTTCGCCATTTTTAAACCCTCACCACTGCTTTTGTGGGACATACATCAAGGCAGGAGCCGCACTTGATGCACAGCTCTTGGGAGATGGAATGCGGTGACTTGCGCTCGCCAGTGATAGCGCCGACCGGGCATGCCGATATGCAGGCTCCACAGCCTTTACATAGGTCGGGCGAGATCGAATAAGTTACCAATGCCCGACACACACCGGCCGGACATTTGCGGTCGAGGATGTGAGCGATGTATTCGTTCCTGAAGTGCCGGATGGTTGAGAGCACGGGGTTGGGAGCAGTCTTTCCGAGCCCGCACAGCGAAGCATCTTGGATGACGCAGGCAAGCTCTTCAAGGAGTGCTAGGTCCGACTCTTTAGCGCGGCCCTCCGATATATCGGTAAGTATTTGGTTCATGCGCTTGACGCCTTCACGACACGGCAGGCACTTTCCGCAGGACTCCTCCATGAGGAAGGCCGTGAAGTATTTGGCAACATCCACCATGCAGGTGCCTTCGTCCATGACGATCATGCCGCCTGATCCCATCATAGAGCCGGCAGACGAGAGAGCCTCGAAGTCAACAGGCAGGTCCAGCAGGGACTCCGGGATGCATCCTCCTGAGGGGCCGCCGGTTTGCACTGCTTTGAAGGCTTTCCCGTTGGGGATGCCGCCGCCTATGTTGAAAATGATCTGCCTTAGCGATATACCCATGGGAACTTCTACCAACCCGGTGTTTTGGACTTGGCCGACCAAGCTGAAGACCTTTGTGCCTTTGCTGGTTTGGGTTCCGAAGGAGGCAAACCAATCTGGGCCGTTCACGATGATCAGCGGCACATTTGCCCAGGTTTCCACGTTGTTCAGGTTGGTGGGAAGGTTGAAAAGCCCCCGCTCCACCGTGTGC
>JBMFPP010000480.1:0-2140 GCA_049969055.1 Armatimonadota bacterium
GGACTGGCCCACGAACTACGCCTGGAGCCTGAAAATAGCCGGCTGGAACGAATCCGATGTGAAGTACCCTGCACAAGTTGTGGCCTTCAACGAAATATGGGCTTACCACATGAACAAGTACTCCTACTGCGACGAGACAAAGTACGGATGGGATAAAGCCGGCCCATGCGGCACGTGGAACATCGGCAATGAGGCAAACCTAGCGTTTGTTGACGGCCACGTAAAGTACGTGAAAAACATCGGTACCAACACCAAGCCGCCTCAACCGCACGACTGGCGTGTTGGCTGGTACAACGTTGTGAAAGACGCTTACGGCCAAAACACCATAGACGTCCCTTAAAACCTGCGGATTAAAAGTTTGGAGCTCGGTACCACCTGCCTGTGCATCCTGCATGCGGCACGGGTCTTAGCTTGCCAACCGGCAGAGGATCCGCACCGCACTTTGTGCGCTTCTGCTCAGAACGCTCCCTCAGCGTGGGAGAAAACTCAATCCCACATCTATAAACTGCCCGCCGGCGGTTTGGCGGCAGTGCACCGCAATTACGTTCTCGCCTGGGCGAAAAAGCCCAAGCTGATTTGGTGCCAACCGCAGTGTTTTGTAATCTGTTAAGAACCCTCCCTCGCGCCACAAAAGCTCTCCGTTCACAAAAATCTCGCAGTCTTCGTCGTGGTGAACCTCCAACCAGCCTACCATATCGGGATGGAGTTCGGGCAGATTGATTTTCGTGCGCATCCATATATTGCTCGACGTCCACTCTGTTCCCACAACTGCGCCGGGCGTCCCCTGCTGTCCGAAGCCCGACCTGCCGACGCGCCACGCGCTGTCGTCAAACTCCGGACGCATCCAATCGCTGTTCGGGCGCTCAGTTGTGTAGCGCCAGTTGTATCCGCCGTGCGCCGCCGCCGGCAGTACAGCTTGTATGCGCTCCCTGTGGGTATCTACTGCGACGGGTTCGCTGCTGCTCCATCCGGCCGGCAAACCAAGCGGGGCTGAGAACTTCAGAATAACGGTTGGATCAAGCGGATACCGCCCCATCTGTCTCCCGTAAACCGCCAAACCGCCCCGGTGAACGGCATTCCAAGGCACCTCGAAGCGGATGATCAACCGCCTGTTCTCGCGCCATCGGTTCAGAATTGCCGTTCCTTCCGGAGTGCTCATTTGCACTTCTGCATGCATCAAATATCCGTAAGAACCGCGCTCTATCCCGCGCCAGTGTGAAAGCACCCCCCGTGCATCGGCAGGATCGTCCGGCAGGTGCCAAGTGGCAATGTGCACGCCGTTCACACTCACCGCCACCGTGGTCGGAAACCTCTTGGCGTCGGTCTGCGGATAGTCCTGGCGGTTAACACGGCGCTCCCAATCCACCTTTTCGCGCCCGGCTTTGGCCGCAACCTCGCACAGCAAAGAAAACGTTTGGAGGCGAGCAAGATCAATCCCATCCGGCAGTTTCAATCGATACTCCATAAACCCGTGTCCGCGCCCGTACTGCTTGCAAATCGTTTTGCCGAGTTCAATCAGTTGTTGTTGGTTTTGGTAAAACGATTTGCCCTCGATGGGAACTTCCGGCATGTCCTGCTCGCTGAACCGGCTTACCGACCAATCCCCGGGGCTGAAGCGCAGCACGAGAGTGTGCTTATCAACCGCTTCTGCAGACGGCAGACTCCGCCCATTTTGAACAAGCCACTGGGTGTAATTTGTGTGCACGCGCCTGCCCTCTGCATCCTCCATCCAGGCGCAGAGAGTCACCAAAGCCGGCTCCTTCGGCAGAGCAAACTGAACATCACCCAAAGGTGTAAGCCGATAGGATGGGGTTTTTGGACAGCGGCGCATCCGAACAGGGCCTTCGCGCAGATTTCCAAAGCGGTCGAGCCAGCGCACCTGCCATTTCAACACTAAACCGCTTCCGTGTCTGCCGCTGAAATGGCTGAACACAGCGGGAACCCGAACGGTTTCTCCCGGCTTGGCGTACTTAACGGCGGGAACATCCAGCACAAGAAAATCCTCTGCGAACACATCCCTCAGCGACATGCCGGGCGCCCAAAACTCGTAGCCGAACTTTTTGGGCGTTCGATCGTAATTGTAAACGCCGTTGTGTTCCCACTCGATGTCGGTCAGCTCGGTATAGGTATAGCCTACCAG
>JBMFPP010000481.1:0-2135 GCA_049969055.1 Armatimonadota bacterium
AAATAGCCGTGGAGCCCGGAGGTGTAACAACAACCGCGCTGAGGATCACGGCAACCACAGTGCAGTCTTCGGTGGTGCGCCCCGGCGGGGAGAACACCTTTAGTGTGAGCGTTTCTAACTCTGCCAATCTCGTCAGCGTAAAGTGGAGGGCAACGGCAGGGATATTTATACAAGATGATGTGCCCCAGGTGAAGTGGATTGCTCCAACAGATGTGGTGGGGGATCAATGGGTTACGATCGATGTGGAGGTGATGGGCACCCAAGGAGAAATAGATACCAAACAGATGAGGGTTTTGGTGAGCGGCGCTGGTTATTCGATCATAACGGGTTTCCAGGTTTCTCCAAGCGCCACCGTAAACCCTGGCGGTGAGGCAACGGTTACGGTAAGCGTGGATGATTCGACTTCCGTGAAAGAGGTGCGGTGGTCCGCAAACGGCGGAACATTGGCTGTGGACACCGGAACTACGTGCCGGTGGGTTGCGCCCCGCGGCATAGCCAAAGACACAGTTTATGTAATTACCGCCACGGTAACCAACAACCGCGGTTTGGTGAGCCAAGGGAGCGTGAAAGTTATAGTTGCCGGCACTTCTTGATAGAAATCAACGAAAGGAGATAGAGGTGTTGAGAAGAGTAGGTTGGGTTTTGGCTTTGAGCTTCCTGATTTTGTCTGTAAGCACTTGCGGGTTTGCAAGTGTGCCGGATCCTGTTTTGGGAGATGTGAACGGCGATGGTAAAGTCACCATCGCAGATGCAGTGCTTATACTGCGGATGGCTATTGGTAAGCTGGATCCCACTCCCAGTGCTGTTGCCGCCGGCGATCTGTCTCCGGTTCCGGGGACGGAGAAGCGGCCGATGGGGGATGGCGTTTTGACCGCATCAGACGCGGTGCAGGTGCTGGGTAAAGCACTTGGCGTGCGTTTGCTCCAACAGCCTCCCAAGGTGACAGTGAGCATTTTCGCCGGCTCGGGGGTTCCTGGGTACGCCGACGGTGCGCTTCAGCGCGCCAAGTTCCAGAGCCCGGCTGATATCGCTGTTGACATAACCGGCGTTATCTACGTGGCGGATAGGAACAATTACTGCATACGCAGGATAGACCCGATTACCGGCGACGTGACCACTCTTGCAGGGAGCGGGCAGGCCGGACAAACCGATTCGCCGAACGGTGCTACAGCCCAGTTTACAGAACCGAAGGGCATAGCGGTGGCTCCGAACGGTGATATATATGTGTCTGACGGGGTGCGGATTCGCCGCATAACTCCCGGCGGGGCGGTGACCACAATTGCCGGCAGCACCTTTGGTGATTTGGACAACGCCGTTGGTACGCAGGCCCAGTTCAAGGATCCGCGCGGTTTGGCTGTGGACAGCCTTGGCAACATTTATGTGGCCGATTTCGGTGCGAATAAGGTGAAGCAGATCTCACCCTCTGGTTCTGTTACCACCGTTCCGAATCTATGGGCGATTTTGAAGAACCCGAGCGATGTGGCGGTGGACCAGGCGGGGAATATTTACGTTATCGACTCCGGCAACAGCCGCCTGCGCCGAATTACGCCGGACGGAACGGTTAACACGATCGCTGGAAGCGGCGAGCCGGGCTTTGCAGATGGGCTTGGCATTGAAGCGCAGTTCCGACGCCCGATGGGGATGACGATAGATGCCGCCGGCAACATTTACATAGCCGATACAGACAACTATAGAATACGCATGGTAACCCCGGCAGGTGAAGTGGTAACGATTGCTGGCCAGGGCGTTCCCGGGCTGGCGGAAGGCTTGGGCACCAACGCTAAGTTCACTTATCCGAAGGGAATTGCCATAGGCCCTGCGGGTGATATCTACGTTACCGACGAGGTTCGCCACAGGATTCTGAGGCTTTCGCCACCGGTACAGTAGGAAAAGCAGAATCTTCTGCAATGTGTTGCGCCAGAGGCGGATAAGCTCCGCCTCTGGCCGTTTAATAGCGGGGGTTAAAGTGTCGGGCTGTTTGGGTTTTCGACGCGGCCGT
Source organism: Armatimonadota bacterium (assembly GCA_049969055.1). Lineage (GTDB taxonomy): Bacteria > Armatimonadota > DTGP01 > DTGP01 > JBMFPP01 > JBMFPP01. Next base: position 2,000 of record JBMFPP010000481.1, read on the forward strand.
GAAAGCGACCAGAACGGCGATTTCGGCGTCTAAGTTAGTGGAAGAAGTGCCAAGTGGCACACAGTTGCTGGAAAGAGGTGGACTGAATGAAAAAGATGCGCCGTCGAGTTGCCGCCGGTTTTACGTTGATCGAACT
>JBMFPP010000482.1:0-2124 GCA_049969055.1 Armatimonadota bacterium
AAGCCGGCTTCGGTGCAGACCTTGGTGCCGAAAAATTCTTCAACATCAAATGCCGCAGTGCGGGTCTCACCCCTTCGGCGGCTGTGGTGGTGGCAAGCGTGCGCGCTCTTAAAATGCACGGAGGCGTTCCCAAAGACCGTCTAGCAGAGCCAAACCCCGCGGCGGTGGAGCGCGGATTCCCCAACCTTCTCAAGCACTGCGAGATCGTGCGCACCTTTGGGGTGCCGCTGGTGGTAGCCGTAAATCGCTTCCCCTCGGACTCCGAAGAAGAACTGTCTACGGTTCTAACGCTCTGCGAGGAATCGCACATTCCTGCGGCGCTCTCGGAAGTCCATGCCAAAGGCGGAGAAGGCGGCATCGCTCTTGCGGAAATGGTTCTGGAAGCATCAAACAAGCCTTCGCGCTTCCGCTTCTTGTACGATGAGGAGATGCACATCCGCAGTAAAATCGGCGTTATCGCAAGCGAGATATACGGCGCCGACAGAGTGGTTTACACCCCAGAGGCCGAAGCGCAGATACGCAAATTGGAATCGCTTGGCCTTAACCGCCTGCCAATCTGCATGGCGAAAACGCAGTACTCGCTCTCCGATAATCCCGCACTGCTAGGCCGCCCCGAAAACTTCGTTATAACTGTGAGAGACCTGAAAGTTTCGGCCGGGGCCGGCTTTATTGTGGCTTACACCGGCAACGTAACAACCATGCCTGCTCTACCCAGGCACCCGGCCGCCGAGAACATGGACGTGGATGAAAACGGCGTCGTGAGCGGTTTGTTCTAGTGGGATGGGGAAAATTGGACCTGCTCAGCAAAATCCAAGGACCGGAAGACGTTAAAAAGCTTTCTTTGGAAGAGCAAGAGCGCCTTGCCGCCCAGATCCGTGCGGAGCTGGTTTCCGTTTTGGCCCGCAACGGCGGACATTTGGCGCCGAACTTGGGCGTGGTGGAGCTAACCATCGCCCTACACTCTGTGTTCAACAGCCCGAAGGATAAGATAATTTGGGACGTTGGCCACCAAAGCTACGTGCACAAACTGCTTACCGGCCGGCGCGATCGGTTTCACACCATACGCCAGCTCGGTGGGCTGTCAGGGTTTTGCCGCAGAGACGAAAGCCCCCACGATGCATTCGGTGCAGGGCACGGTAGTACGTCCATCTCCGCCGCACTGGGGTTTGCCGTGGCCAGAGACGCCCTGGGCGGCACCGAACGCATCGTTGCCGTCATCGGTGATGGGGCGCTTACCGGCGGAATGGCCCTGGAAGCGCTTAATGCCGCCGGTCACCTCAAAACCGACATCCTCGTGGTTTTGAACGACAACGGGATGTCCATCGCGCACAATGTCGGCGGTATGGCGTCTTACCTCTCGCGCCTGAGAACAGACCCATACTATCTCAAAGCACGCGAAGAGTTCGAACAGCTTATGCACTCGCTCCCCATGGGCCGCTCCATAGTCGAGGCTCTTCAGCGGCTCAAAGCCTCTGTTAAGCATCTGGTACTGCCCGGAATGCTCTTCGAAGAGCTCGGGTTCACTTATCTAGGACCGGTGGACGGCCATTCAATCCCAACTTTGCGCCGAGCATTGGAAGAAGCCGCCCGCCTGAAAGGCCCCGTGCTTCTGCACGTTCACACGCAGAAAGGCAAAGGCTACGAACCGGCCGAAAAGGACGCGGTTCGCTTCCACGGGTGCACCCCCTTCGATGTTGCTTCCGGAAACGCCATAACAACCGCCAACAAAAACGCCGTTACCTACACACAGGCGTTCGCAAGGGCTTTAATACGGCTGGCCGAAAAAGATGAGCGCATAGTGGCAGTCACCGCCGCCATGCCCGAGGGAACAGGTTTGGCTGAATTCGGAAAACGCTTCCCTAACCGCCTTTTCGACGTTGGAATGGCGGAGGAGCACGCGGTTACCTTTGCCGCGGGCATGGCGGCCGCCGGTCTTCGCCCAGTGGTTGCTATCTACTCCACCTTTATGCAACGCTCTTACGACCAGATACTGCACGATGTTGCCCTGCAGAACCTCCCTGTCGTCCTGTGCCTCGACAGAGCCGGTCTGGTCGGAGACGACGGACCGACACACCACGGCGCATTTGATCTATCATACTTGCGCACTATACCAGGGATTGTGAT
>JBMFPP010000483.1:0-2116 GCA_049969055.1 Armatimonadota bacterium
CCGTAAGAACTACGGCGTCCGGCTTGACGCGCAGTACCTCACCCACCTGAAGCTTGGACAAATCGCGGCCCGGATTTAATCGAGATAGCTCTTGTTCAGTAATACCCTCCTTTCTGCAGATGGTCCAAGCCGTCTCTCCGCGCTTAACGCGGTGTATGCCTGCTCTCTCAGTTTCACCCACCAAGGCGCGGGCGGCCTCCGCAGGAGAATCGAAAACCATGCTTTCGGGAACCTCCCGCCTTTCAATAGAAACGCTTTCCTTGAAAGCAGGCTCCTCCAGCAAGTTCGGAAGGTCTGCGGCGTAAAGTGCTTTAGCAGTGTCCAGCGTGTCTTTTGCTCCTCTTTCCGTGCGCAAGGCCACCACCGGGCGCTTGTTTACAAAAATCACGTAGCGAAGCGCGCTTTCGCTTTTTGGTGATACCGCGCGGGGCCCCTTTGTGGAAGGGGCTCGCCTCCCCAAGAAGTTTGCCGCCAACAAAACCAATATCACGAACAGATACGCGCCGCGCTCAATCCAGAAGCGGCGGCGCAGTTTTTCCACACCCTCGGCCTCCATTTTCGCACCTCGCTAGCCCTTCCGCAGTAAATTCGAAAGCGGAACGATCTCCACACCCATTGCCTTCAATCTCGGCAGAGAGCGCAGGACAGCCGCGCTTGTGCTCCTGCGGGCGTGGCCGATCCCCACTGCCCTACCCTTTGAAAGAGCCGCGTCTGCCAGCTCAACCAAAACCTCGTCGGCATCGGCGCTGCTGCCCCGATGATCCAAAAACCGGCCGTCTCGAGAGAGGCAGGGCACCCCAAGCTCCGCACCCACCTCTGCAACAACGGTACGCGGAGCTGTGCGGCTGTCCAAGAAAAACAAACCGCGATCACCGACCACCCGCAGTACCGCCCTCATAACTCTTCGGTCCTGCGTAGCCCGCGATCCCATGTGGTTGTTCACACCCACCACCCCGGGAAGCGCATCCAGATACCCAGAAACGCGCTCCTCGATCTCGCCGTCAGTCATTTCAACGGTCACGGCTCCAGGTGGGCACAAATCTGGGTCCAGCGGTTCCATCGGCAGGTGCAAAACTGCCTCGCGGCCCGATGCGCGAATCATCTGCAAGCAGATTGAGGCATAGTGTGTGCCCGGTATTACAGCGAAGGTCAGTGGAGCTGGAATCCTCAAAAAGGCATTGAGAATTTCCGTGGAATTTCCCACATCATCGATCACTATAGCCAACCTGCCGGCGGCCGCAGAACCGCGCCGATGCGGTTCTTCCGAAGCCGTGAGTTCGCGGTTCAACTGCGGCCTCGAATCGCGGCTTTTGACGTCTTCCCCCTCATTTTGTGGAAGCGAGGCCGATTTTCGCCCTCCGGAACCGCCGCCGTAAGGCATTGAAGAAAAATCCGGCTTTGCCTGGCTATCAGCATCCTTTGCCAAACGCTTCTCTAGGGCATGCGTTCGCACTTGCTTGGGAAAAGAAGATTCCCGGTGAACTTCACGGGCACTGTGCCGAGTACAGCCGCAAAGCGAAGCAATCAGCGCAGCAGAAATCAAAAACAGTGCTTTTAAGCGATAAAGCCCCACTTTCTTTACGCGGGGCAAAAATCGGTACATAGAACTGAAGCGAAAAACTCTTACTCTTTCTGAGCCTGTACGCGCTTAACCGGAGAACCGAAGCGCTGTCCGTTCAAGATTGCCACTGCCTCCTTAAGCTGGCGGTCGTTCATGGTCTCGATATCTTTTTCTGTAAGCTCCACGCGCACGTCGGGCTGAATACCCTTGTGGTTGATATCGGTGCCTCTCGGGGTGAAATAGCGGTGCGTTGTAACAAGAACCGCCGAGCCATCCTCTGGTATCGGGTTGATGGTTTGCACCAATCCCTTGCCCCACGTCTCGGTGCCAACAACCAGACCGGCTCCCGTATCCTTGATAGCTCCGGCAACTATCTCCGATGCGCTGGCGCTCCATTTGTTCACAAGCACTACCAAAGGAACCGGCTTGTGGTTGTGTTTGCCCGGCAGTACATTGTACTGGCGCTTGCGCCCTCCCCTCTCTTGTATTATGACAACAGGGCCCTCCTTCACAAATCGACTGGCCACTGCAACCGCCTCTGACAAAAGACCGCCG
>JBMFPP010000484.1:0-2115 GCA_049969055.1 Armatimonadota bacterium
CCTCCTCTCGGGCGCGGCGTACATGCATTGACTGCAATTTCAACCATATCCTCCTTTGAAATTTCTCGATCTTCGATTAATTTTTCGCCCTGAATGGCTGTGTCCCTTCGAACTGAAGATGGGGGCTCATATTAAAGCCTGAGGGCAAAGGGAGGGAAGCAGAAACTGTTTATTGAAAAAATTCACGGAGAAGCCGCATGCCTGCCGCCGCTAAGAAGAAAACCCGAAAGCCTGTAAGGCGCTCATGGATAACACTTCTACTGCTAGTTTTCTTCGCGGCCGCCGCGGTAAAGCTGGTATTGGCTCTTCCGCTTCTGTTCATGTACTCGGAGCCGCCCCAAAAGGCGGACTTCATTGTCGTACTAAGCGGAGAAAAGAGCGGCGAGCGCGAGGAATACGCGGCGCGGCTTTACAAATCCGGATACGCTCCGAAAATTTTGGTCTGCGGAAACCTTATAGCCTGGCGCACGTATGAATCCGACGCAATGGCGGCGCATCTGATTCACCTGGGCGTGCCGCAAAACCGAATATTTAAAGAAAAACAGGGCGGCAACACCTACGCCCAGGCTCAGGGTGCTTTGCAGATTTTGAAAAAGCACGGAGCGCGTTCCGTACTTCTTGTAACTTCTCCTACGCATTCAAAAAGAGCCGCCGCTGTCTTCAGAGAAGCGTTAGCACCTGCAGGAATTGAGGTTCACTGTTGCCCCGTGCCGCTTTCAGACAGCCGCTTTAAACTGGAAAGATGGTGGACCAGGCGATACGACGTGCACCTGGTGGTCGTTGAGCTGGCGAGTTGGGTGAACTACCTGGTCTTCCGCGTGCGCTGAACGGCCACAGCAACATTCGTTGTTGAAGCCTTTCCTAAGTTATAGCGTCTCGACCGCTTTCCCCGGTGCGCACCCTCACCGCATTGCTTACAGGTATCACGAATATTTTGCCGTCGCCAATCTCGCCCGTTCTTGCCGCGCCGATTATGGCATCCACCACAGAATCGGCTATTTCGTCCTCCACCACGGTCTCTATCTTCACTTTAGGAATGAAGGTTACCGAGTACTCGATGCCACGGTAGTGATGGGTTGTCCCCTTCTGGCGACCGTAACCGCGCACATCCGTAACCGTCAGACCCCTCACTCCCACCTCCTCCAACGCCTCCCGAACGTCTTCAAGGCGGTCGGAACGCACTATAGCTTCTATCTTCACCATGCGTTTTTGCCTCCTTAAGTAATATTAAACGGCCCTCAGCTGGCAAGCTCTGCCGTACAGCGCCCATAAACACTTCACATCCACTTTTAGTGTACAGCCGGATTGTTTCAGAGCCGTTTCGCACCGGTTAAACTTTCATTTCGCCGTTGGTCTTGAGAAGGCCTCCGTACCAAGGAGCTTACTGAAAACCAACAGCGCCCGGACAAGCTCTTTGACTATCCCGTCGCGCTCACCTGCGCTAAACTTGCATCAGCGGATGCGAGGCACACGCCGAGGAGGGTAAAAGGGTTCCGGCATCTGACGCGGAACAACCCGATACGGGCTTCTGTACCTCTGGCCATCGATAAGAGCGCCCCTGGGAAACAGCTCCAGATGCACCAACTTGCTTTCATGAATAAGCGCCTGGCCGGTGATTTCCGACGACCTCAATGAAATCAGCTCACCGACCCCAGGGGTTTCACGGGATGTTGCAGAGGCCGACAAAGCCCTTCGCAAAAACCTTCTTGCGTCCTCCGCGTCCGGAACCGGAACTGCCTTCGCTCTTTCTTTCAGCTCTACGGCATCCATGGCGTAGGAGTCCAGAAGTTTGCTCCAAAGTCGGCGAAGCAGTTCATGACTGCCGAACACATCCGCCGCTTTCGGCTTGCCGCCGACAAAAACAACAACGCCCACAGTATCCCTGCCGATCTGCGCTGGAAGTCTGGCCAGTGGAGACTCCCTGTAAGGCTTTATGCGCCTCTGCACGCTTTCATCCCTTTGCACCGATACAAGTGTTCCGCTCGGCTCCGCCTGCACACCCAAGGCGCTTCGCTTGCGTTCCACCTCGCTCCATACCACCGATTGGCTTTCCGTAACGCGCACCACAGCCCGAAGCGATACATGCCCTCCGATTCCTCCAGCCTTGAAAGCAAC
>JBMFPP010000485.1:0-2103 GCA_049969055.1 Armatimonadota bacterium
CCAGCTGGCGGAGGAAATAGAAAAGCGCGGCGGCACCCCGCTCGACCCACTTGAGTACAAACGCATGTACCTGGACCGGCTTTGGGAGCGTATAAAAGACCGTGTGGCGGGACTGAAAAACGGCACCATACACCCGGACGACATGTTGATAATCGGCGCCAGGCAGTTTCTGCAGGGCCTTTGGGACCGCGGCGTGACAATGTTCCTGGCCAGCGGTACGGATATAGAGTACGTGCTGGATGAAGCCGCGGCGCTGAAAATAGACCACTTCTTCAAAGGCGGCATTTACGGTGCCATAGCCGACTACAAGAAAATGTCGAAGAAGATAGTCATCGAGCGCATTCTGCGCGAAAACAACCTAAGCGGCCCGGAACTGTTGGTTGTCGGTGATGGATATGTGGAAATCGAGGATGGAAAAGCCGCCGGGGGGGTTGCCGTCGGCGCGGCAACATACGAACCCGCCCGCGGCGGTATCGACGAATGGAAGCGCAACCGCCTTATAGGAGTCGGTGCCGATATTATCATCCCAGACTACCGCGACGGCCAGCGCTTAATTGAATACCTCTTCGACTGCCGCTGAAAAACGGAGGTAATTAAACCATGCCGTATGAGATTTTCGACCGCAGTAGGCTTGTGCTTCAGCCGCTATCGGAGCGTCGCCACAACATGACGCTGGCAGATGTTCTGCCTTTGGATGCCGAAGTTCCGCGCTTTGAGGATCCGAACCTCTACATTGTTGCGGAGCGTATAGCGCAGGCGCGGAAAGCCGGCGCTATGGTGATTTTGATGATGGGGGCGCATGTCATCAAGCAGGGGCTTTCGCGATTCGTGGTGGATGCCCTCAGGCGCGGCCTGGTTACGCATGTCGCTATGAACGGCGCCTGCGCCATACACGATTTTGAGCTTTCCCTGATAGGGGCAACTACGGAAAGCGTGGCCAATTACATCCGCACCGGCCAATTCGGCATGTGGAATGAAACCGGACTTATAAACGAGGCCGCCAAGAAGGCCGCACAGGAGGGCATTGGGCTCGGCGAAGCCGTTGGCCGCATGATCTTGGAGATGAACGCTCCTTACCGAGATCTGAGCATCTTCGCAACAGCCTACGAACTGCGAATACCGGCAACGGTTCACGTGGGTATCGGTCAGGATATAATCCATCAGCACCCCAACTGCGATGGAGCCGCCTTGGGTGCATCCTCATACACGGATTTTTTGGTCTTTGCCGCTTCTATCGAGAAGCTGGAGGGAGGGGTGTTCCTGAACTACGGAAGCGCCGTTATGGGTCCGGAGGTGTACCTCAAAGCTCTCTCCATGGCCCGAAACGTGGCCAGACAGGAGGGCAGGCACATTCGACACTTCACCACCGCGGTTTTTGACCTGCTCCACCTCGGCGATTATTCCACAGAAGCACCCAAAGACGACCCGAGGTACTACTACAGACCCTTCAAAACTATTCTGGTGCGCACCGTTCAAGACGGTGGGCAGAGCTTTTACATACGCGGCGACCACGCGCAGACCATGCCGTGCTTGTTCCGCGCCGTTATCGAGAAGATGTCGTGCTAAGAGGTGTGGGAAGCAAAAATGGACGAGGGTAAACTGCGGCGAATACTCAGCGAACTTCCAAATATCTCCATAGCCGTGGTTGGCGATTTCTTCCTGGATAAGTACCTGGTAATCGATCCTAAGCTTACGGAAATCTCCCTAGAAACAGGTCTTGAAGCATATCAGGTGGTTGCGCGGCGGTGCAGTCCTGGGGCGGCGGGCACAGTAACATCCAACCTTCATGCCCTCGGTGTTGGGCATATATACGCAGTGGGTTTCACCGGCGATGACGGAGATGGTTACGAACTGCGCAAAGGGTTAACGGCCACCGGTGTTAGCACCGAGCATCTCTTGAAAGTGCCGGCGCTTTTTACGCCCACCTATACTAAACCGATGTTCATTCAGCCGGACGGCCGCGAGGTGGAGGGAAATCGGCAGGATATAAAGAACCGCTCTCCTCTGCCGGCAGATGTGGAAACCGCCGTACTGAGCGCCCTTGAAAGCTTGCTTTCGCGCGTTCAGGCCGTTATTGTTGCCGACCAGGTGCAGGAGCGCAAC
>JBMFPP010000486.1:0-2099 GCA_049969055.1 Armatimonadota bacterium
ATGTGCACCAGCGCCGAACCAACCTGTCGACATGCCAAAGACAGGTTGCGGGCACCGATGGCGTTCACCAGAAACGCTGGTGTTGGATCCTTTTCGCAATCATCCACCCTGTGGTACGCCGCCGTGTTGATCACCACATCTGGCCGCTCGCGCTCCAGAAGCGCTTTTACCGCGTCTCCATCTTCCACGCACAGCTGGGCGTGGTTGATCGGAACCAGTTCGCGGCTCCCGGAAGTTCTGCACAGATCGGTTCCAAGCTGGCCTCCGGCGCCGATAATAACAACTTTCATAAGACCTTCCAAGAGGTTTTTTTACATCAGTTCTTTTTGGTGAGCAGTTTTGGCCGCCGTTCGTTTCGGCGAACTCTTTAAGGGGTTGCACCAGTGAAGTATTCCACACCGCCGACGCTTTACCTTGTAGCCAAAAGCCTAAGCGAACTGCTGGGGCACTTCGGCTTTGCGCACGTCTTCTCGGAGTATGCAGTCCCACGGATCTTCGTAAGGCTTTAGGATGGATGCCGCTTCTTCAAGCAGTGTCATCCACTGTATGTTGTAGTACCTTGGGGAGCACATCTCGGCGTATGCATCCAATGCGATCTTACCCAGCATATCCTCTATTGATTCGAGGACAGTTATCTTCGGCTCGATGCCAAGCGTTTGCTTGAGCTTCAAGCCGCTGCACCGGTAATCCCGTACGCGGGCCGGCTGGGGCGCGGTTACCAGTTCAACCGGCCTTGATATAAGGCTTAAGCTCCCCGCTACCAACATAGCCAGCTGGCGTATCTGGTAGTTGCCCTGAACCACGTTGAAGATTTGCCCGTGCACCAGCTCTTCTGGGGCCTCCAGGCAAGCGATATGAATTTCTGCCACGTCGCGCACTTCAACTAAGGGCCGCCACATCCAGCCGCCTCCGTGGAGGAACAGCTTTCGGTGTATGAGGGCGTCCTTCACAAACGTGTTTACTACCAGGTCGAACCTCATTCTCGGGCTGTGGCCGTAAACCGTTCCTTGGCGTAGAATTACAGGGCAGAAGTCGTCATCTGCCAGCTCTAAAAGCTTCTGCTCTGCATAGTACTTGGTTGTGGCGTAGGCTCCTATAGGCGAAACCGGAGCGGTTTCGTCATATTCCACCCCCGGCGGAAGGCCGTCGTAGATAGAGCAGCTTGACCCAAAGGTCAGCCGTTTGATACCGGCGTTTTTGCAGGTCCTGGCGAGGCGCTCTGTGGCAACACCGTTCATCTGCCAGTTGGCATCCGGTCGGTAATCCGCTGTTGGGTCGTTGGAGAGGCCGGCAAGGTGGATAACGGCGTCGATACCGTTCAAAACGCGTGGGTCGATGTCCCTAACGTCTCCCTTGACCAGCTCTATTCGGTCTACCAAATCGCCTATCGGCTGCATGCCCCAGTAAAGTCGGTCTAAAACTCGAGCTTGGTGTCCCCTCTCCAGAAGCTTTTGCACCAGCACACAGCCTATATACCCCGCTCCTCCTGTTACGAGGACCTTCATTTTTTGTTCTCCTTAGATTTAGTTAATGCCGCGGCGAGGCGCGAAGTTGCTAACCAAGATCCTGCAAAGCATGTGCCAACGGGGTGCATCTTGGGGGCTGAAGAAGATTGATGGGCATTCCGTTTTCGCCTCCTGGTTTGAACAAGTTCGGTCTGCGCCGCAGGGGTCAGCCGGATACCCACTTAGGTGGGGCAAAGGGGAGGACGAGCTCAAAAAGTTTTTTACGTTTCCACAAAAAGCCTTTGTATGCTCAACGCGCGGCCGCTTTCCGGGCACAAATCTATGCAGACACCGCAAAGTAAAACGGGGCCGTCCGCTACTTCGAAGCGCACGGGAAGCTGTGAAAGATACCGGCGGATGATAAGCTCTGTTTTCACACCCAAAACGGAGTCTCGCGGACCAACCATACCCACGTCCGTGATGTAGGCTGTGCCGGGTGGAATGATGCGTTCGTCGGCGGTTTGGACGTGGGTGTGTGTGCCGACAACCGCACTTACGCGTCCGGCCATATACCACCCGAAGGCAATTTTTTCCGAGGTTGCCTCGGCATGAAAATCCACAAGTACAAAAGGGGTTCTTTCCAAGGCCTGTGCG
>JBMFPP010000487.1:0-2079 GCA_049969055.1 Armatimonadota bacterium
CTGCAAAACCCGCAGAAGCCAAACCTTCAGGCCCTTGCGGCGATGGGGATAGGCTTCGCGTTTACAATGACGCTTATGGCCCTGCGCATGAGGTTTTACTGGTGGCCGTTCCATCCCGTGGGCTACGCTGTAAGCAGCAGCTGGTCCCTGCACGTGATGTGGCTTCCTCTGCTGATTGCTTGGGCACTCAAACTGCTGATACTGCGCTACGGCGGCCTTAAAACCTACATGCAGTGGATGCCTCTCTTCTTCGGCCTGATACTGGGAGAGTTTGTTGTTGGAAGTCTTTGGACCATAATCGGCATAGTGTTCAATATACCAAGCTACGGCTTCTGGGTTTAGGCAAGACCGGTTTCAACCGGGAGCTTTGCGCGCCGGTTTGAAACCCGATTTTTGCGGGCTCTCAACCGTAATTAGAAGCCGAGGCTTATGCTATAATCTATATGATACGTGCGACTTTGAACGGTTTCATGCCCTGCAGGCTGTGGGTTTGAAAGATGGAAAGGGACCTGGCGGAAGCAACGCTTAATACATCCACAAGCGGGGCGGCCCGGGATGCCATTCTGCAGACTTGGCTGACTTTAATGCAGATTAACTCTCACGCCCCTTCCGAGGCTGAGCTCCGCCAGATGAGGGAGCTTGTTCTTCTCCTGCGGGAGTATTTGGAAAAGCCCTCCGAAGATGCCGCGGACGATATTCGCAGCTGCGGGTACGAGCTGGCAGTGTTGGCTTTCCAAAACCTCGACCGGCGCGACGTAATGCGCCTGTACAGAGACGCCCTCCAAGAGGCTGTACTGCGCCATGTGCGCCTTTCTCAAAACACCTTTGTTAAAGTGCTCGTCTTCATGGAGCTGGTCACCGATGCTTTCTGGCGGGCATATTCCGACAAGTTGAGGAGAGCCATGCGCCTTCAGCACCGCGAGGCCATGAGCCAAGAGCTTCGATTGGCCAAGCGCATCCAGCAGAGGCTTCTGCCGAAGGAAATACCCAACATCCCCGGGTTCCAGATTGCCGGGCGTTTACTGCCTGCATCCGAGGTCGGCGGTGACTATTGGAGCGTTAAATACTACAAGGATGACGGCGTGGTAACAACCAAACTCGCCGATATCTCTGGCCACGGAATTGCCGCCGCAACACTGGTGGCCGCGGTTAAGTTTATTTCCGGAGGATTCTACCCCAACGCGAGATCGGCCCGCTGGGTTATGGAAAAAACCAACCACGTCTTGGTGAAAGAAACCCCGGCGGATATACTAGTAACAATGGTTTACGGTTGGCTGAGGCCCCACCAAAGAGAAATGGACTTGGTGAACGCCGGCCATGATCCGGTTCTGTTCTACTCGAACGGGGAGTTTAAAGAGCTTCCACCCACCGGCCCCGTGCTGGGACTTATGGAGACCACCTACGAGGAGATCAAGCTCCACTTCAACCCCGGCGACATCCTCTTCTTCTGTTCCGACGGAGTGGTAGAGGCGCGCAATCCAATGCCCTTCGGCAAAGAGCGGCTGAAGGAGATCATTTACGAAAACCGCTGTGAGCCTTCCGCGAAGATAGCCGATGCGGTGGTGGATGCTGTTATGGAACACGTATCGGGAGAACCCAACGACGACATCTCTCTGGTTGTGCTTAAATGTGCCGGGGATCAAGAACAACCTCGGTAGGATGTGTGCGCTTCCGACACAGCTGTGCTGATCGAAGCTTCTTTCTGAAGGAGCGATTAATCCAAAACCGAAAAGCCGGTTTAAACCATCTGCAGTTTTCATGTTGTTTTAGTGTTTCAGGTTGCTTCAGACATAATAAACACGCCGGCTTCTGGTGCAGAACAAGTTCCTATCTGCCGCAAAGCGCATCTCGCTAGCGCGGAAGGCCCAGGCTGGCAAATTAAGCACGGCGGCGGTCTGCCTTAAAACCGAGAGGGGATTGAAAGCATGCGCTGGCAGGTGTATCTATTTGGCTGTGTCAGAATTGCTTTCGGAGAACGCACAATTTCGCACTTCCCAACCGCGAAGGCCCAACATCTCCTTGCATACCTTGCGTACCATCTCGGGGTTAGGAAGACGCGCGAGGCGTTCATCGAGATCC
>JBMFPP010000488.1:0-2073 GCA_049969055.1 Armatimonadota bacterium
GCGCGTACTGGGTGAAGTGTGATCTGCGGCTTTGAAAAGCTGGGCGCGCCCCGCGATGCGGTTCTTTTCGGAGGCGCGCCGCTGCTTTAGAAGCTCTTTTTGGGATCGAAGGTCATTTCGTTGGGCTGCCAGTCGTAGAAGTACTTAACGTGGCCGTCAACGAAAGCGATGTTGTTGCCGCCGTTGTGGCGCCCTGGGAAGTACAGCCAGTGGTGGTGACTGTCGCCGTCTGGGTCTCCGCGTTTAGTAATGGGGATGTTGGTGCGCGTTCTTGCTATGTAGATGTCTTTGTCGGTTTGACCCGCGTTATCCAGATCCGCGTCTCCATCCGGATAGCCCTGAGTGGAACGAATTAAGCCAGATCCCGGAGAATCGAAAAAGTTTATGCATTTTGAGGGCGACTTGACATCGCTTTCTGTAAGGGGTTCGGTTGGCAGGTAGTTGCCAAGATATGTGTTGCGGCTGTAGCTGTAGTTGTGGTAGTCGGAGGGGCACCAGAATATGGTGCCAGGACCGCCGGCCGGGTTACCGAGGTAAGGTTTGAGCTGTTCCGTCCATGTGTCGGCGAGCTTACCACCGAACAGCACATAGCCTGTGTTGAAGCGGAAAGTATTGTCCCACTGCTCGCGGTACATAGCGTCGGCGGTGGCTATCTGCTTGAGGTTGCTGGCGCATCCGCTTTGCCTGGCTTTCTCGCGCGCCTTGGCAAACACAGGGAACAGGATAGCCGCCAGTATCGCTATAATCGCGATTACCACGAGCAGTTCGATCAAGGTGAAAGCAGAGCGCTTGTTTGACATTTCTCCCCCTCTATCCTCTTTCATTGTGGTGAGACTCCAAACTCACAGCCTTTATTCGCTCAATGAGTTGCAGCGTTGGATCTCTCGAGGGATATATACTACACGTAAAATTAACCTTCCTCCATACGGAGGTCGGTAAAGGTGAAAGTTTCTTATTGGTGAAAAACAATTTGGTGTTTTCTGTGTGTGGAGGAGGTATGGCAGATCTGTTATTTAACACCGAGATACTGCCGGGGCGTCTTGGCGTTCATCCTGTGGATGAATGGCTACCGAGCGACGCTGTTCTCGGCAGTCTTAATAATGATTGGGTGAACGCGCACGCCCACCACGATACCAATCCGTGGGGGTGGGACGGCGTTCGAGTTTTGGCGGAGCTTTGGAGCCGTGGGGTTGGACGCGTGGGAATGGTGGCGTTCGACTCCGGCCAGTACATAGACTCTGTGAAGTCGGTTGCCGAACGCGCAAAGCGCTCTGTTCCTTGCTTTATAGAGGCGTTGATACTTACCCCAGTTGATGGCGAGGAATGGAATGACCTCCCGGGGCGCGCGTATTTTCAGGCTGGTCCGTTTCGGTCTTCGGAGGATGCGAAGCCTTTGAGCGATGCACTGTGCGAATTGGCCGTTCGGAGGGCGCAGTACCAGGCGGTTTGCTTTAAAGAGCGGTTGAAATTGGATTTCGACTACGAGCCGAACTGGGATCGACTGCATCTCCTCGGTACGACCGAAGCAAACTTGGCCCGGGATTTGGTGGATGCTGTAAACTCCCGTTCTTCAGATCCCCTTGCGGTTTGGCAAGGAGTGGAAGGTTTGAACGCGGACCCGAGCGACCCGAACTTTGCGAGGGCTTTTAGAATGGCCACCATGATCTTGGACGGCGGGATAGCCAAAGTGCCGCGGACCGAGGAGTTTTACATGAGCACCAGGCGGTTTGTGGAGCTGTCCGGAGGAAGGGCTTGGTATATGTATGTTGGCAAGGAGCGCGGTGTGGAAGCCGATAGGGAAGAGCTTCTACGGCGAGTGCGTCAGTTGGGGATGGCGGGGGTGTGCGCTATCCCTCAGAGGAATTTGGATACGCCGGAGCACGCACGCGATTTTGAGATTTTTCTGGGTTTGCTGGAGAAATTCCAACTGCCGACCATTTTGGGGACCGAGCTGAACGCTCACAAACAGTGGTGGTATGTTGATTTTTCGGAAGAGCCTTTTGTACAGCACAGAAAGTGGTTGGAACATTCATGGGAAATGGTGCTGTGAAGCTTTTAACGGCGTGTACCGGG
>JBMFPP010000489.1:0-2068 GCA_049969055.1 Armatimonadota bacterium
GGAGTAGCCGGCGGAGACGGCGTTTATCTCACCCATCACCCAGCGCAGTAGATCCACTTGGTGGGTGGTCATCTCCACCAACTGGCCGCCAGACTGGTCGTATCTGCGCCACCACGGTGTGCTGGGAATACCTCCCCAGCGGAACACGTTAGCCGTTCCTACCTGCTTGTTGGCCAAGAAGCGCTTAAGCTGAACACTGCCGGGCCAGTAGCGCATGACGTAGCCTACTTGCGTCATGACGCCCGATTCTCGGATAGCTCTCCAGGCGTCAAGCGCGCGGTCAATGTATAGATTCACGGGTTTTTCGATAAACATGTGCAGGCCTTTTTGCGCGGCGCGCACTTCGATATCGCCGTGGGCATGCGGCGGGACGCATATGTAAAGCGCATGAAGCTCCTGCTCCTCGATGAGGCGAGCTCCGTCGGTGTAAGCGGCCGCGCCCAACGGCTCTGCAACAGCGCGGGCGCGTCCTTCGTCTACATCGCACACCGCGGTGATTTCGACCCCGGAAATTCCTTTCAGAGCACCGATGTGCGCTTGAGCGATTCCACCGGCACCGATAAATCCAATGCGAACAACATCCAAAGGCATACCGCTTCTCCTTAACAAGAGGTTTCTAAGTCAGCAGTTCAAGGGGTTGGGGGCGCAATCCTGCCGCCTGCGACAGCTTCGGCGGCGTTCTCAATGCAAACTGCCGGGTCGATACCCAGCATCAACCGCCGAACTGCTGCTAAAGCATGCT
Source organism: Armatimonadota bacterium (assembly GCA_049969055.1). Classification (GTDB taxonomy): domain Bacteria; phylum Armatimonadota; class DTGP01; order DTGP01; family JBMFPP01; genus JBMFPP01. The sequence continues at coordinate 743 of JBMFPP010000489.1, forward strand.
GAAGCGACTGCTCGGAGAGTGCTTTTACATTCGGCACGAGGATGCGCTCCACATCTTTCGGTTCAACCTTCAATAGACCGCCGGCGTACCGTCTGGCCTGAGCCTCAACAGCTGTTTGGCCGTAAGAGGAGCATAGGTATACAAACAGAGCCGCAGTTTGGGCTTGGGTAAGCCCCTTCGGATACAAACCGTGGAATGCGGTAAGGTTCAGCACGCCGGCGGTGTTCAGCACGAACCTTATGCGGCCGCGCCCGAAGGATGTGACCAGAATAGGCGCTGGTTCTCTGCGTTCCGGCATATACCAAAGCTGGCGGTGTGCTGGAAGGTACCTAAGGTGAACGCCCTGCTCTTCTCCAATGCGGATGTACTCTTTCAGCGGGCGGTCCATCTGTCTGCTGGGCCACAGGATGAACGCCTTTCTGCCGGCATCTATAAGCCGACGATGCTCTTTCTGTCCGAACACAAGGCCGGGAGCGTGCGCGGCTTTTACCACACACGGCCGCACGTGCTCTTTCAGCTGGTGTTTCTTCACCTCGGCTGCGCTCAGCGTAAAGAAAAAGTTGGCACCGGTGGCGATGCCGCGCATACAGGCTGCAAGCGAGCCCAGCGGTACAAATCCGCTGTTTGCCGGCAGATCAAGCGAGTTTAGAAGAGGCTCCCATTTGGCATGGGGCGGAAGCCGATCGGGCTTTACAAAGTTTGCTTGATGGTTTACTGCGTGCCGCAAATCCTCGCAGGTGTGGGTTTGCTTCACGTGGACAATGCGGATTTGCTCCTCTGCTGTTCGGCCTTTCCTCAGAAAAAGGATGCACGGTGTTATCAGCACGCCGTTAAAGATGTTTGCAGTGTGCTCGAAAAGTACGATGGTGTCGAGAAGGTTCTGCGAAAGCAGGTACTCTTTGATCGGTGCAGCGAAGTCCACGTTGAGAAACTCAGAGGGGATGATAAATGCGGCCACCCCTTTGGGTGCGAGCCGCGAGATGGCCTCCACCAGAAACAGCCCGTAAGCATTGGTCATGCGGTTCAGCTTCTTTCCCACGACTGCATCCAACCGCCGCCAAACCTTTTGGGGAAAACGGAAATCTCGGTACCGCAGATACGGCGGGTTGCAGACAACGGCATCGAAGATGTTGTCGTTCGCATCCAGCAAAAAATCCCTGTGCTCAACGGTCGCAGAGGTTTCGCCGTTTCTCGAAAGCCGTGCCACCGCCGCGGCAACTAAAGCTGGTTCCACCTCGTATCCCACCAGGCGGGCAGATCTCGGCAGTAGGCGCGCGGCGATCTCCAAAAACATGCCTGTGCCGGCGGCTGGGTCGAGGAGCGAGG